>CACYFH010000016.1 GCA_902773635.1 uncultured Ruminococcus sp.
GTAGACAAAATCAAAGATTTTGACAGCACCTCAAGCCTGTCTGCGTCGTCCGCCTCGTTCTACGAAATTTTCCGTTAATAAATTTGTTAAAGCGTTTAATGGAAACTTAGTATCAAGACTGATCGAAGGGGATTGTATATGAAGAAAAGTACATTATACATCGTACAGGCGGCGCTGATTGCGGCGCTGTACGCGACGCTCACGATATTGCAGAACACGCTGATTCCCGGCTCGGCGTCCGCGATGATCCAGTTCCGTGTGTCGGAGGCGCTCACCGTACTGGCGATCTACACGCCCGCGGCGATCCCCGGACTGACGATCGGCTGTGTGATCGCGAACATCAGCTCCGTCACAGCAGGGCTGGGCTTCTACGACATGATCTTCGGCACGCTCGCGAGCTTTCTCGCGGCGGTCACCATGTACCTGCTCCGCAAGATCAGGATCAAGAATATCCCGTTCTTAGCGCTCCTGATGCCCGCGCTGTTCAACGGCTTGATCGTCGGCTTTGAGATCTCATTCTTCTTTGAGGAGAGCGGCTTCACCCTGCCCGCATTCCTCATAATCGGCGGCTGCGTCGCGCTAGGCGAGCTGGTCGTATTGATGGTTCTGGGCATTCCGCTCTGCATCCTGCTCAACAAGAAGGGCAAGCAGATGCGGATCGTGTTGGACTAATACTATCCATGATACAAACAACGGCGGTTCTCAGCGAGCCGCCGTTTTGTTATGAAAAAATTTCAGGATTGTCAAAATAAACCCCTTTTCTGTTGTAATCTTGTTGTAGTGGGGGTGCTATACTGTAGCCACAGTCAAAGAGAAACACGAATACAACACAGAAAAGGAGACTTCACCATGAAAAAGCTCGGTATCCTCACAGCACTCTTCACCCGCCTTCTCGACCGCACAAACAGCAAATGGAAGCTCGGACATTGGAACAATTCTCTCAGCAGCGCAGGCTATGTGCTCTGCACGGCTTGATTACGATATAATCTCGGAGGTAAGAACAATGAAGCACACAAACGGTTTACTCAGATTCGCCGCACTGCTGATGACAGCAGTCATACTGCTCAGCATGATCCCTGCGCTCAGCGCATCCGCCGCTGACCGAACCTTCAAGGAGAAGGAGATCCCCGCCTATTATTTCAGCATGAAGAACACAGACAAGCTCGACTGCCTGATCAGCAGCGATATGCCCTCGATGCCCTACGTCAGCGTCATGGATTATCTCGGCAAGGTATTCGGCGACAGCTTCAAGATCGCCGAGACCGCAGGCGGCGTCTACAAGATCACCGGCTTCACGGAGAAGAACATGGTGATCGACACGAACCGCGGCACCGTCAGCTTCGACTGCTTCGAGAACTTCTTCCCCATGCAGACGACCGACGCCGACAACGACGGCGCTGAGGCTCCCTACATCAAGGAGCACAAGATCATTGTTGACGGCGAGGCAAAGCCCCTCTCCGGCTAAGGCTTTGAGAAGCGGGGCGACAGTGAGCGTGAGCGTTCGGCAAGGCATATGAGCTCAGTACCTGAGGCATGCGTCACTTGAGCATCAGGAGAGCATCATACCCCCGACCTTGAAAACCGGCTTATTGATGGGAAATATCAGTGAATGCATCAGATGTATCAGATGATACAAATATATAAGCAACCGAGAACAAATCCGAACCCGGTTTTGGCGGGCAGATTTCCGCCTGCTCTTTGTTAAAATCCTCGCGACTATAGTGTAAAGCAACTGCGGCAACTGCGGCAAATGCTGAAAGCTCACTCCTGACGCGGCTTCGTGAGCCTTCGGTAACTGACGCGCGGCTGATGTGCTTCTGATACAGGGAGCTTGCTTGCCGACGCGGCTTAGCTGAGTATCATCGTCATCAAAAAACACAGCAAAAAGAATACTCCGGAAGTTTCGTCCTTCTGATACAGAAAAGAGCCGACCCCTGCGGTCAGCTCTTTTCTGTTGATTCTGTTTATTGACTTTTGTCAGCCGTCCGTTTATAATGATTGTATAATAGGCTGAGAATATGCTCAATCTGTTTTAGGAGAATCAACATTGAAAGAGGAGTGAATGATTTGAAAAGTTCCAAAAAATTACTCGCCATCCTTCTCGCGGTCATCCTGACGGTTTCCTGTATCACGATCGCCGCGGTGAACGTCTCTGCGGCTGCGGGCGACAAGGTCTACTGCCGCGCGAGCTTTACGCCCAACTGCTACATGTGGAAGAAGGACACCCAGCAGAACAACCACGCGTGGCCGGGCGTCGCGATGGAGAAGGTCGCGGGTGAGACCGACGTTTACGTCTACACCGTTCCGGATGACAAGTTCGATATGATCATCTTCAACGGCGACGGTAAGACCGGCGATCTGCCCTATCCCGGCGGCAACAAGATCTTTGATTATGCGACAAGAACCTGGAGCGATTACAGCGCCGATCCCGTGCCTGTGATCACCGTCTCCAAGGAGGGCGGCAGCTTCAAGGACAGCGTTGACGTGACCATCACCGTCACCGACGCGACCTCCGCCTACTACACTATCGACGGCGGCGCTCGCAAGACCATCAACGGTACTGCGAGCCTGACCATCGGCGCCGACGCGGCTGAGGGCGCTTCCATCAAGCTGGATATCAGCGCGACCAACAGCTACGGCACCACTGAAAAGAGCTTCACCTTCAAGAAGAGGACCTCCGGCGGTCCCGCTACCGACGGCAGCACTTCCGAGGCGATCTCCGGCAACTATGCCACCAACCCCAATAACGGCTACGGCAAGCGCAAGACCATCACCGTAGACGGCGACAAGTCCGACTGGGACAGCTCCATGCTGATTGCACAGGGCGTCGCCAACGACGATCCGCGTGTCTACGCACACTGGTCGATGCACGAAAAGGGTATCGACGACTACGCGATGTACGCCGCGTGGGACGACGCCAACCTCTACATCATGTATGAGATGGCGAACGTCCAGGATATCGTCGCTCCCGGCGAGGACTTCCCCCTGACCCAGGGCAACCTCTGGATCGACAACCTCCCGGTATTCATGTACATCTTCACCGGCGAGGGCAACATCACCCACGGCACCACCGCGGGCGGCACTCTCTGGGATACCGGCACCCTCGTTGACGCGAACGCCGACCATGTGATCGCTTACTCCACCAACGCCTCCAACGGTCCGTTCATCTACACTGCGAACGACGACGGCGACCTCGAGCCTGACGTCCTCGTCAAGAAGGGCGCGGCTTCCGGCATCAACATCAAGTGGGGCAACGGCAAGACCCTCTCCGGCAAGCTGATGGGTATTCCCAAGGCGGGTACCGATAACAAGCGTGTCGCCGGCGACTGCGTTGACGCGACCCTCAGCGATTTCTATGCCGCAGGCCACAAGGCTTCCATGGATATGTTCTACGAGATCTCCATTCCGCTCGCGAATCTGGATATCTCCGCCGCTGACATCGAGACCAACGGCATCGGTATCCTGAAGGTCTCCACCTTCGGCACCTCCGGTATGGACTGCCTGCCCTATGACCTCTCCATGGCGGACAACGCCGCGGAACCTTACTCCAAGGACGCCTCCACCTCCGCCGAGAAGGAGGACGAGGATCACATCACCGTTCCGATGGCGCGCATCGGCAAGGCGTTCACCCCGGGCGCTGTACAGCCGACCCAGCCTGTGATTCAGCCGACCCAGCCTGTGGTTCAGCCGACTCAGCCTGTGGTTCAGCCGACTCAGCCTGTGGTTCAGCCGACCCAGCCTGTCGTACAGCCGACCGAACCCGTGACGGTCATGCTCGGCGACGCCGACAAGGACGGTCATGTGACGATCATCGATGTTACCGCGATCCAGAGAGTGCTCGCAGAGATCAACGTACCGGTCTTTGATGAAGCCGCCGCGGACGTAGACGGCGACGGTGAGATCACGATCGACGATGCGACATGGATCCAGCGCGCGCTGGTCGGGATCAAGACCCCCTACGATATCCCTGTCGAGATCGACTGGTAAAACAAAGAAACCGCGTTATGCAAACTGCATAACGCGGTTTCTTTTTATTGTACGAAGGCGCGGAGCTTCTCCAGCTCACGCAGAGCGATCCGCCTGCCCTCTTCATAAGCGCCTTGGAGCTTCTCGGGATCATGCTCCACGCGGCTGACGTTGAGCGGCTCGTCGGGACAGATCACGAGCGTGTCGCCCGCCCTCTCGCTGCCGAACACATAGTCGCGCTGGAAGGCATAATGCTCATGCCGATGCGCCATCACGCGGATCATCGCGGGGTAGTCTCTCAGCATGGTCTTGAGCAGGAACACGTTCTCAGGCTTCTTCCGATAATCGCGCGGACGTGTGAGAATCACCACGTTTCGTTCATAGCCCTGCCGGTGCATAAATCTCAGCGGGATAGAATCGCTCATGCCGCCGTCGAGCAGGGTGTAGCCGTCGACCTCAACGGGCTTTGACACCATCGGCATGGAAGCCGAAGCGCGCATCCAGCGGTAGCACCGCTCGTCGACCTTCTCCAGCTTTTGATACACAGGCTTTCCCGTAAAGACGTCTGTCGCGACGACATAGAAGTCCATCGGATTCTCCTCGAACGCCTTTTTATCAAAGATATCCAGCTCCTCCGGAATCTCCCGATAGCAGAAGTCCGCGCCGAAGAGGTCGCCCGTTTTCAGGAGAGAGCAGAGCGAGCAGTAGCGCTTATCGCGGCAAAACCGCTTGTTATAGCGGATGACGCGCCCGATCTGGCGGGATTTGAGATTACAGCCGAAGGCGGCTCCCGCCGAAACGCCGACCGCCGCAGAGAAGGCGATCCCATGCTCCATCAGCACGTCGAGCACGCCCGCGGTGAACATCCCGCGCATCGCGCCGCCTTCCATGACCAGTCCGATTCCGCTCATGACTTGCCCAGCTCGATATTGCGCTGATATGCCGCTTCTACCGCGTCGGTAACGCTCTTTTCCATCTCGGCGGCGTCGAGCGTTTTCACGCCCTCGATGGTGCTGCCGCCGGGGGAGCAGACGTTGGCGATCAGGCGGTCAAGGCTCAGGGAGCTGTTCTCCAAAAGCGACGCGGCTCCCTTGACGGTCTGGACGGATAAGGCAAGAGCCGTTTCCATGTCAAGCCCCTCGTTCACGCCGCCCTGAGCGAGCGCACGGATGAATTTAAAGACGAACGCGGGACCGCAGCCGGAAACGGCACAGCCGATATCCATCAGGCTCTCGTCGATACCTGTGAGCTGACCCGCATGCTTCATCAGGTTGAGGAAGGTGCCGATCTCCACCTTGCTGACGTTCTCGGAGGTGGTGTAGAGGATCTCGCCCTCGCCGACGGACGCGGGCAGGTTCGGCATGATGCGGATGGTCTTGTATCTGCCGCCCGCCATCTTGCGGATGGTCTCGATGCTCAGACCCGCCGCCATAGAGACAAGGATGACGTCCTCGCGCTTTGCGAGCGACTGCTGAACGGTGGAGAGCATCTCCGCCATCATTTGGGGCTTTACGCCGAGAAAAACATACTGGCATTCCGCCGCGACGGAACGGCTGTCGCCGAAGTCGCAGCCGATCTCACGCGCTAAGGTCGCCGCCTTCTCCGCCTCGTGATCGCAAAGCAGGATCTGCTTGGTCGACTTTCCCGCAGCGCGGGCAAGCGCGCCTCCCATATTGCCTACGCCGATAAAACCAAATCTGTAATTCATCTGATATGCCCCTTTCCTTTGATGATATACTTGTAGGTATTCAATTCCTCCAGCCCCATCGGACCGCGAGCGTGGAGCTTTTGGGTGGAGATGCCCATCTCACAGCCCAGCCCGAACTCGCCGCCGTCGGTGAAGCGGGTGGAAGCGTTGACGTAAACGGACGAGCTGTCGATCGCGCGAGTGAACTTCTCCGCCGCCTCGGCATTCTCCGTGATGATCGCCTCGCTGTGACCGGTGGAATGGCGGTTGATGTGAGCAATCGCCTCCTCCACGTCCTTCACGACTTTCACAGCAAGGATATAGTCAAGAAATTCCGTGTCAAAATCATTCTCTCCCGCAGGCGTGCCGTCAATGATCTTCGCCGCCTTTTCATCCAGCCGCAGCTCGACAGGATGCTCCGCACGGTCATCGACCAGACGCTTTCTCAGCTTCGGGAGGAATTCTCCCGCGATATCCTCGGCAACGACCAAGACCTCCTCGGCGTTGCAGACGGAGGGGCGGGAGCACTTCGCGTTCTCGATGATATTGAGCGCCATATCCTGATCGGCGGCGCTGTCCACATAGATATGGCAGATGCCGGTGCCCGTCTGGATGCAAGGCACGGTCGCGTTCCGCACACAGGCGGAGATCAGACCCTTGCCCCCGCGCGGGATCAAGAGATCGACGTAGCCGTCGGCTGTCATCAGCTCGTTCGCGCTCTGGCGGGTGGTGTCCTCGATCAGGAGCACCATATCCTCGGGCAGTCCCGCCTTTTTGAGACCCTCGCGCAGAGCTTCCACGATCGCCGCAGCGCTCCTGTGGGCTTCCTTACCGCAGCGAAGGACGCAGACGTTGCCGCTTTTGAGCGCCAATGCCGCCGCGTCGGAGGTGACGTTCGGGCGGCTCTCATAGATGATCGCGACCACGCCCAGCGCCACGGAGATACGCTCGATCACGAGACCGTCTCCGCGCTCATGGTGCTTTAAGACCCTACCCAAGGGAGAGGGCAGTGAGGCGACCTGACGGATGCCGTCCGCCATGCCCGCGATGCGCTCGGGCGTGAGCAGAAGGCGGTCGAGCATGACCTCGCTGATCGTGCCGCGCGCCGCGTCCAAGTCAAGCGCGTTCGCACTGAGGATGCTGTCGGTATGCTGAACGAGAAGGTCAGCCATCAGAAGGAGAGCGCGGTCGATATCCTCAGCCGTGATCGTGCTGAGCGCGCCCTTCGCTTCCTTCGCTTTTATCAGAAGTTCCTGTGTGGTCATAGCGGTTTGCTCCTTTATCTTTTTTTCGCAAGAAAGCGGGTGCAGGCGCCCCCGCCCTCGATGATCTCATAGAGGACGCGCGGATCTCTGCCGTTGGCGATCACCATGTCGATGCCGTTCTCTGCGGCGATCTTCGCCGCCTTGATCTTCGTGATCATGCCGCCGGTGCCGAGGTGAGAGCCCTCGGAGCCTGCGAGCGCCTCGATCTCGGGAGTGACCTCCTCGATGACCTCGATGCGCTTTGCGTCGGGATCGGTGTTGGGGTTCGCGGTATACAGTCCGTCGATGTCGGAGAGGATGATCAGCAGGTCAGCCTGCACGCGCTCGGCGATGATCGCGCCGAGAGTGTCGTTGTCGCCGATGACGATCTCGTCGGTGGTGACGGTGTCGTTCTCATTGACGATCGGGATGACGCCCAGCTCCAAAAGGCGGAAGAGGGTGTTGTTCAGGTTCTTGCCGTAGTCCTCGATCGCGACGAACGCGCCTGTCATGAGGATCTGGGCGACGGTGTGGTTATACTCGGAGAAGAGCTTGTCGTATACATACATCAGCTCGCACTGACCGATGGCGGCGCCCGCCTGCATCAGCGAGATATCCTCCTTGTTCTTCTTCAAGCCGATCTTGCCCAGTCCCATGCCGATCGCTCCGGACGAGACGAGCACGATCTCATGCCCCGCGTTTTTGAGGTCAGAGATGACCTTGCACATCTCCTCCACGCGCTTGATGTTGAGCAGCCCCGTCTGATGCGCCAGGGTCGAGGTGCCCACCTTGATAACGATTCTCATGCTATCCCCTCCGAATTCTGATCCTATTCTATCACATACAACACTTTAAGTCAATAAAGAGGGCGCTCGGGATGCGTGCATCTATTTTCCGCCCATTACGCCGGGTCAGAATGATTTGTGTCATTTGTGTCATGTGTCATATTAGGTTGAAATGTGTATAATGATACCGTAGGGCGGGGGCTTGCTCCCGCCGAGACTTTTACGATAAATGAATACTTGATGCGAAGCAAATCAAAGCTTGACATGATTCATTCATCATAGATTTTACTGAAATGCTTTCGGCGGGAGCAAGCCCCCGCCCTACAATGATACTGTTGGCTGTTTCCATCACCAACGCATATCTTTTTCGAACGTCATTCATGTCGTCGCCTGCGGATGGAAACCACATGTCCGACCCTCTATGACAGCTGACACAAATGACACAAACAGCAAAGCCCGCGGTGATCCACGGGCTTGATGCGTAAATGTCGGCAGAAACAGAATTATTCCCAGCAGTAGCTGTTAGCCAATCAGCGTTCGTGCTTCGCACTCCGCTTCTTGGACAGCACCTCAATTCCTAATTCCTAATTCCTAACTCCTAACTCTCAGGAAAGTCTTCCCATGATCTCGGCGTAGGCGTCCTCTACGCCGCCGAGGTCACGGCGGAAGCGATCCTTGTCGAGCTTCTCCTTGGTCTCAGCGTCCCAGAAGCGGCAGGTGTCGGGGCTGATCTCGTCAGCGAGGACGATGGCGCCGTCGGAGAGTCTGCCGAACTCGAGCTTGAAGTCGACGAGGATGACGCCTCTCTCCTTCCAGTAAGCGCGCAGATAGTCGTTCACGGCGAAGGCATATTTCTTGATGGTCTCGATCTCTTCCTCGGTCGCGAGCTTCAGGGCGAGCGCATGATAGTCATTGATCAGCGGGTCGCCGAGGTCGTCGTTCTTGTAGGAGAACTCGATGGTGGGACGGTCGAACACAACACCCTCCTCAACGCCGTAATTCTTGGAGAAGGAACCCGCCGCGATGTTGCGGATGATGACCTCCAGCGGAACGATGGAGACCTTCTTGACGACGGTGTCGCGGTCGCTCAGCTCCTCGACAAAGTGAGTGGGTACGCCCGCTTCCTTCTCGAGCTTCTGCATGAGCAGGTTGCTCATCTTGTTGTTGATGACGCCCTTGCCGGCGATGGTGCCCTTCTTGAGGCCGTTGAACGCGGTCGCGTCGTCCTTATAGGACACGATCAGAAGCTCGGGATCGTCGGTCAGAAAGACCTTTTTCGCCTTGCCCTCATAGAGCTGTTCTCTCTTTTCCATAACTATACCTCCAAATTCTCTGCGAAAGCTCGCATATCAATGTATTTGCCAATACAAATATATTCCAAGAGCGCTCCCCTGTCAAGGCTGTGGGGGATAATTCGGATATTTGTACATAAGCCGACAGAATCCGCAGTAAGTTTTTTGAGAAATTACCGCATACCCATGTTGACAATGGACGCAAATTGTAGGATAATTAACGGCGTAAAACCTATACTATATCTGTGACGGATGTGACAGGTTTACGCCGCTTTTCAAAACCTCTTATATATACTTATTGTTTATTTTTTCTATACGAAAGAATAGGAAAAACCCGGAAACCCGTCACACCCGTAACGGAGGAGAATATGACAAGATCGGAAAACGGCGCTCTTTTGAAGCGCTCCCACAACTGCTGTCAGGCGGTGTTGCTCGCCTTTGAGGACGTGCTGCCCTTTGACAGAGACACGCTCCTCATGCTCGGCTCGACCTTCGGCTCCGGCATGGGCGGGATGATGGGCACCTGCGGCGCTCTGGTCGGCGCTGAGATGGTGCTCGGTCTGAAAAGCGGACAGACAAAAGGCATGAACGGCAACAGCCGCGCACTGTTCACGGCGTTCGAAGAGAAGTGCGGCGCCTCGCGCTGTATCGACATCAAGGGCGTCCTTACCGGCCGCGTCCTCTGCTCCTGCGAGGACTGCGTCAGGAACGCGGTGGAGCTGGTAGAAATGAGGAGTTAGGAATTAGGAATTAGGAATTAGGAATTAGGAATGAATGGCGGACGCTGTCCGCACCTGATTGATAGAAGAACCGGAAACATTTGTGTTCTATCAATAGGAATCAAAAACGCGAAGCGTTTCCCATAATTCCTAATTCCTCATTCCTCATTCCTAATTCAAGAAGGAGATAACTATGAAATACACCATCGGACAAAAGATCCACGGCTTTGTCGTCGAGCAGAGCCGCCATATCCGCGAGCTGGGCGGAGACCTCTACATCCTGCGCCATGAGCACAGCGGCGCGCTCCTGTGCTATATCGACAACGACGACCGCAACATGACCTACTCCGTCACCTTCGCGACCCCGTCGCATGATTCGACAGGCGTGTTCCACATCCTGGAGCACAGCGTCCTCTGCGGCTCACAGAAATATCCTGTGGACGACCCCTTCGTCGAGCTGATGAAGAGCTCGCTCTACACCTTCCTCAACGCCATGACCTTCCCCGACAAGACGATGTACCCCGTCTCCAGCATGAACGAGAAGGATCTCATGAACCTGATGTCCGTCTACACGGACGCGGTGTTCCGCCCGCTGATCTATGACAACGAGAACGCCTTCCGTCAGGAGGGCTGGCACATCGAGCGCGGCGAGAACGGCAAGCTCTACTACCAGGGCGTCGTCTACAACGAGATGAAGGGCGCTCTCGGCGACCCCGACGAGAACCTCTACCAGGCGGTGTTCTGTGAGAGCTACGAGCCGTGTCAGTATACGACTGTCTCGGGCGGTCACCCCGACCATATCGTCAAGCTCACCTATGAGGACTTCATCGCGAACCACAAGAAGCACTACCATCCGTCCAACGCGCGCTTCTACCTCTACGGCAAGATGGAGCTTGAGGAAAAGCTCGCGTTCCTTGATCGCGAATACCTGAGCACGGTCGAGAAGCAGGAGCCTGTCAGGGAGCCGAAGATCACCCTGAAAAAGCAGGAGAAGCCCTACTACTGTACCTACACCGCGAGCGAGGTCAAGCGCGGCGAGGACTACATCGCGATCACCTATCCTGTCGGAGAGATGCCCGACTTCGAGCGTTATCTCGCGCTCTCCGTGCTGACGGATATCCTCGCCGACACCAACTACGACCCGCTGAAAAAGCGCATCCTCGACAAGGGTCTCGCTGTTGAGGTCGACTGCGAGATGATCGAGGATATTGCCTATCCCCTCTTTACTGTCAAGCTCAGACATTGTGACGCCTCGCGCCTTAGCGAGATCGAACGCGAGATCACCGACTGTCTCACGGAATGTGCCGCGGGGCTGGATCATGAAGCGGTCAACTCAAAGCTGAGCACCGTGGAATTCAGCCTGCGCGAGGGCAGCGCCGCGGGACTGACCAAGGGTCTGTACTACAACATCCAGATCGCCGATACCTGGCTCTACGACTATGAGCCGTGGCGGTATCTCGAGTATGAAGCGCCGCTTGAAGCGCTGAAGGCGGGCGTAGAGCAAGGCTATTTTGAGAAACTGATCAAGGAAGTACTGCTCGACAACGCCTACCGCAACATCGTCGTCATGGAGCCGACCGCGAGCGAGAAGAAGTATGCCGAGCCAACGGAAGAGCCCGACGGCTACAGCGCCGAGAACCGCCGCGCCGAGACCGATCCGACCCCGCACCTGAACCTCAGCGATATCGACAGGAACGCTGTCCCCTATCCCACCGAGAAACGTGAGAAGGACGGCACGCCCTACCTCTATGCCCCGCAGAAAACGGACGGCATCGTCTACGCCGACCTGTTCTTCGATATCTCTCAGGCAAGCGAGAAGGAGCTTTTCCACCTGAGCATCTTAGCCTCTCTGCTGACGAGCGTCGCGACCTCCGAGACCGACGGCGCCGCCCTGCAGACGAAGCTCGGGCTGTATACCGGCTCGATGGACGCGGGCATGACCGCGACGAGCTACAAGGGCGCTGTGATCTCTGCGCTGACCTTCCGCTTCAAGGCGCTCGCTTCCCGCTATGCACAGGCGGTCGCCCTCGCCGAGGAAGTCCTCACCAAAACCGTTTTCACCGATCAGAAAGCTATCTGCGACCTGATCGACCAGATATTCACCGACATGCAGCTGGGCTTCATCAACAACTCCAGCCAGCTCGCCGCCACCCGCGCCGCAGCGTCCCATAACGTACGCGACGCGATCGCCGACCGCACAGGCGGCTTAGAATTCTATCAAAACCTCAAAGAGCTCAGAGAGCAGCTCCGCGCCGACGAAAGCGCCTTTGAACAGCTCAGAGCAGCCCTTGAGGGCGTTTATGAGAAATTCTTCAAGAACGGAAAGGCTGTATTCTCCCTCTCCTGCGACGAGGAGAGCTTCAAGGAGATCGAGAGCGTCTCTCTCCCGATGCAGGCGAACCTGACCGACAGGCTCGAGAATGCGGACATGCCCCTCCTCTCCGGCAACGTCGCGCTGACAGCCCCCTGCGACATCGTGTTCAACGGCTACAGCTTCAATATTGCGGACGAGATGAACGGCGGTGCGCTCCTGCTCGCGAAAAAGATCCTCTCGCTGGAATATCTCTGGCAGAAGATCCGCGTGGAGAACGGCGCCTACGGCTGCGGCACGGTTCCGAACTCCGCCAAGCGGCTCGATATGTGGAGCTACCGCGACCCGCAGATCGGCATAACGCTCAACACCTTCAAGCAGGCGGGAGACTTCCTCAGCTCCCTGCAGCTCTCCGACCGCGCGGTAGAGGACTATATCATCAGCGTCATCCGCAGTCTGGATAACCCCCAGCTCCCGCGCACGACCGCCTATCTCGGCGCGGTCTACACCCTGCTCGGCAGAAGCTATGAGGACATCCAAAAGGAGCGCGACGAGCTTCTCAGCGCCACCCTGAGCGACCTCAATGAGATCGGCAAGGTCCTGCAAAAGGCTTCTCAAAACGCCGCCTGGTGCACCGTCGGCAACCCCGAGAACATCACCGCGAACAAAGCCCTCTACGACGAGATCATCACACTGTAAAGAAACATAATACTAAGTTAACGACCCCGACCGGTTCGCCCGATCGGGGTCTGCTGTTATATATACACGGTCATTCCGAGGCAAAGTCATTTGCCGTGGGAATCCCACAAAGAGGGTCGCTCACGCCTGACAAGCATGAGATTCACTCATTCGAGAAGCGGTAGACGGTCGTCTCCCTGAATTCCTCGCCCGGTCTGAGGGTCGTGGTCGGAAACTGCGGGAAGGCGGGGCTTGCGGGATAATGCTGGGTCTCCAGACACACCGCGTCGTAGTTGCGGTACTTCACACCGCCCTTGCCGCAGGCGACGGGGTCCTCGTCGAGGAAATTCGCCGTATAGAGCTGAACGCCCGGCTGGGTCGTCTCCGCGGTCAGAACAACGCCGCTCCGCTCGCCGCGCAGCTTTGCGAACTCCCGAAGCGTCCCACGCTCGCCGTTGATGACATAATTATGGTCGTAGCCGTTGCACTCGGCGATCGCCTTGAAGTCTGAGCCAAGTCCCTCCGAGAGCGCCTTCTCCCTTCTGAGATCCATCGGTGTTCCGTCAACGGAGACTAATCTGCCGGTCGGGATATGGTCGGCGTCCGCGTCGGTATAGCAGTTGCAGTCGAGCCGCAGGACGTGCCCGCGCACACTCCCGCTGTCGTGACCGTTGAGGTTGAAGTACGCGTGATTGGTCAGGTTGAGGACGGTCTCCTCGTCCGTCGTCGCGCGGTAATCGAGCACAAGCGCGTTATCAGAGCGCAGGGTATAGCGCACCTCGAGCGCCAGATTTCCGGGGATGCCCTCCTCCATCGAGGGGCAGAGCCGACGGAGGATCAGCGTGTCGCCCGCGATCTCCGTCTCGAACACGCGCTTACTGAACACGCCGTGCAGGTGATGGTCGCCGAGGTTCTTCTCGAGCGCATAGGTCTTGCCGCCGATGGAAAGCTCCGCGTTGCGGATGCGGTTCGCGTAGCGCCCCACCACCGCGCCGTAGAAGCAGATGCCCTTCTCATAGCCTGCGATATCGTCATAGCCGAGCAGAACGTCCACCGGCTTACCGCTTTTATCAGGTACGGTCAGGCTCTGGATGGTACAGCCGTAGTCGAGCACGCGCACCGTCATGCCGTTCTCATTCTGCATGGTAAACACGCTGACGCTCTCGCCCTTACTCGTAACGCCGAAAGGCTCGCGGATGATCATAAGAATTCCCCCTTGTCTACAGTTCAGTATACCATAAAGCAAGGGGGATTCCAAGCATTTTTTAGGTTTCGCTGTTGTATTCTTCCTCGATCTCTGCCGCCCAGTCAGCCTGCATCGGCGCGCAGGCACGCATATTGGAGACGGCCCGCGTCACACTCGCGAAGACCGCGCCCGTGCCCCTTGCGGTGGCGTTGTAATTGACCGCTCTGTCAGCGCCGATGCCGAAATCCTTTGCCGTGCCGATCGCGTCGATATTCGCGCCGATGAAGAGGAACTCCCAGCCCTTCTGCTTTTTCTCCCCGATCATCTTCCTCACCTGCTCGGCGCGGTACTCCTTGCTGGCGTTCTCGAGACCGTCCGTCGTGATGACGAACATCACGTTCGCGGGGATGTCCTCGGGTCGGGCATAGCGGTGGATGCTCTCGATACGCTTTACGGTCGAGCCGATCGCGTCGATCAGCGCCGTACAGCCACGCACGGTGTAGTCGTCCTCGGTCAGCGGCTTGATATCACAAAGCTCCACACGGTCGTGCAGGACGCTGATCTCATGGTCAAAGAGCACGGTCGTCACATAGCACTTTCCGCTCTCCTTCTTCTGCTTTTCGATCATCGCGTTGAAGCCGCCGATGGTGTCCTTCTCCAGTCCGCCCATCGAGCCGGAGCGGTCGAGGATGAACACAAGCTCGGTCGCGGTATTCTTCGCGTTTTCCTTCTTGAGTCTGACGTTCCTGATCTTTTTTAACATGATAAATTCCTCCCGAAATATGATTGATAAATTAAAACGGCTGTAAGGCTTTCTTTACCTTACAACCGTATCATACAATATTCGGAGGGTCATTTGGTCGCCTGCGAGGCGACAAAACCACAAAAACAAAAGGAAACGTCAGCGCGATCTTCACACCCCGATCAGCGGCTGGTCGAACTCATAGAGCGCCTCGTTCAGCTCGCGCAGGTCATACCGCCGATTCACGATGAAATACTCCACGATCACGTCGAACTTGGAGCTGTGAGAGAGTGCGTAGCCCGCCCTGCGGAGAAAGACCTCGGTCTCATGCAGATCAAGCTCCAGCGCCAGCGCAAAGGCGATCGCCGTGGGCTTGGAGGGCTTGTAGGCTGGATTCGAGCGAATCTTTGAGAACAGCTTGCGGTCGACGCCTGCGCGCTTGTAGCACGCGCTGTCCTTCATCCCGCGCTCGTCGATCATCCTGAGCAGCGCTTCCTGAAAGCTCTCGTCCAGCTCGATCACCAGATCGTCGAGCGCTTTTGCATAGCAGGCGGCTTCTTCGATCACCGCTTCCTCTCTCAAAGCGGAGGGCGCGGGCATCGACGCCTTCTGCAGTTTCGGAGCCGCCATGCGAGGCGCCGCGCCGAACGCAGGCGTGGGCATGCTTTCTCCCGCATAATGCCGCAGGATATAGGCTTCTATCTCCGCTTTTACCGTCTTTTTCAAGCGCATAAACTCACCTCACCCGCAGTATAGCATATCACGCACACCTTTGCAACCACATTCACACGCCGTATTTGCGCTTGATACGCCGCAGCTTGTTGCCGACAGGTCGGTACAACAGCATCAGAAACGCCGCGTTCGAGACCGCATACACGACCGTGAACGGCACCGCCGAGCCGATCGCCGCGAGGTAGAGCTTGCCGTCAAAGCCGCCGCTGTACCACAGCACCGTCCACACGTCCATCATCAGCGAGTACAGCACGCCCGCGGCCGCGCCGTAGAGCGCCAACAGCACACGCGACCTCTCCAGCACCCGCCCGAGATATCCCGCGAGCAGTCCGATCAGCCCGAAGCCGAGCATCTGGAACGGCGTCCACGGTCCCTGACCGAAGTAGATATTGGAGAGCAGCACGCTCAGCGCCCCGCAGAAGAAGCCCGCTTCCGCACCGAGGTAGACCGCCGTCAGCACCACGATCGCCGTGATCGGCTTGAACACCGGAATGAACCGTCCAAACACCGCGAGCGCGGTCATGATCGCCGTGATCACCATGCGCCGCGAGCCGATGTTCCTGCGCTCAAAGCCCGTCATGAATAAGAGTAAAGCCAGCACAGCGATCCCCAGCGAGATGATCAGATACCGCTTCCCCTCGAACGCGACCGCACCGACTGCAACCAGCAGGGGCACAAGAAGAAAGGGTATCGCATAGCGCAGGAGCGTTCTGACCTTCGTATTACGGATCGTCAGCATCCCGCACCTCCGAGGAGCTTCACCGCACGCTCCACCGTATAACCGCCGCGCGTTTTTTGCCGCGTGATGCGGGATGCGGCGGTCGTGTAGAAGCGGTTCTCAAAAAGAAAGGTCTCCGTCTCATCCGCTGCCGCGATCCTCCCCTGAGAGAAGAGCGCACACCGATCCGCACAGAGCGCCGCGAACTCCACGTCATGGCTGATCATCAGGATGGTCACGCCCTCGCGCTTCAAGCCCTTCAACACGCCGCAGAGCAGCGCCTTCATATTGCCGTCCAAGCCCTTTGAAGGTTCGTCGAGGATCAGCAGGCGCGGGTTCGTTGACAACGCCTTGCACAGAGCGGCAAGCTGTCTTTCGCCGCCCGAAAGGTCGAACGGATGGCGGTCATACAGCGGCTTGAAGTCAAACGGCAGGCGCTCCTCCGCCTTCTCACAGCCGCAGAGCTCCTCGCGCACCGTCTCGCGCAGGAACACGTTCTCCGTGTCCTGCGGCAGAAGGCTGAGCACTCCCTGATAAAGCGAACCGTTTGTGTAATCTTTCAGCCGTTTTGAGAAAACGCGGACGCTCCCGCTGTACGCGCGCCGCAGTCCCGCGGCGACCGCCGCCATCGTGCTCTTGCCCGCGCCGTTCCTGCCCAGAAGGGCGAAGATCTCGCCCTCCTTGACCTCCAGATCGAGGTCGCTGAGGACGTCCGCGCCGCGCCGTTCATAGCGGAAATACACGTTTTTCAGCGATAAAGCAGAAGCCTTCTGTTCAGCCGTTTTCTCCGCGGTCTGAATCTCCTTGACAGTCAAGCCATTTACATATGCCTGACCCTCGCGTACGGAGAGCGGCGCTTCTCCCGCGCCGTCAGTCCCCGCGAAGATCCGCGCGGAAGCCGTGAGAAAGCGCAGATACGCCGTGTCCTTCAAGGCGCTCGCCGCCTTTTTCGGTGTGTCGCAGAAGGCGAGCCTGCCCTCCTCCAAGATCAGCAAGCGGTCGGATATCGGGATCAGCTCCTCCGCGCGGTGCTCGCTGATGATCACCGTCAGCCCCGTCTCCCGATTCAGCCGATGGAGCGTGTCGATGAAGCGCGACGCCGCAATCGGGTCGAGCTGGGCGGTCGGCTCGTCGAGGATGAGCACCTCAGGGTCGGCGGTCATCACCGCCGCGAGGTTCAGAAGCTGCTTCTGTCCGCCCGAGAGGGTCGCCGTCTCCCTGTCGAGCCACGGCTCGATGTCGAAAAACGCCGCGATCTCCGCGATCCTGCGAGCGATCAGCTCCCGTCTCGCGCCGAGGCTCTCGAGCGTGAACGCAAGCTCGTGCCACACCTTGTCCGTGACGATCTGCTCCTCCGGGTTCTGGGCGACGAAGCCGACCGCAGAAGCGGACTCTCTCGCGGTCAATCCGCCGATATCCTTCCCATCCAACAGCACACGACCGCTCAGCGTGCCGTTCTGCCGCAGTTCGGGCTTCAACAGGCGCAGGAGCGTGCTCTTACCCGAGCCTGTCGCGCCCATCAGGGTGAGGAATTCTCCTCCCTCGATCTGCAAATCCACGTCACAAAGCGCGGGCGCCTTCGCGTCGGGATATGTAAAGCTCAGACCTTCGAGAGTAAGCCGCGCCATCGTAACGCCTCCTTTGCATTGATGATCAGGGGCAGCGTGCCCAGCACAGCGAACGCCGCCGCGCCGAGGATCCCCCATAAATTCCATAATTCCATTTGCATGTCGGGATAAAACACGACCGTGCTCCTCACCTGACCGACGACCGCAACCGCCGTCAGTCCCGCACAGACCGGCAGGAACAGCCAATCCGACAGGTGCATTCGGTACGCTGAATAGGACGTGCGCCGACCGCTCCCGTAGCCGCGGCCCTCCATGCTCTCGGCGGTCACGATGCCGTTCTCCAGCGTCCAGCCGATCAGCACCGACAGCACCCGCGCGCGCCCTCTGAGCGCGTCGATCAGGTTGCCGTCCCGATACAGTCCGAGCGCCTTCTGCGTGTCCTGGATCTTCCGCCATCTGACCCTCAGCAGTTCGATGAACCTCAGGCTCATGGACAGCAGGAGCGCGAGCTTCGGGGAGAAGCGCCCGAAGATATAGAGCACTTTGTCGCTCGTCATCACCTTGGAGAGACAGCGCAGCCAATAGAGCGAGGCGGTGATCATCCCCGCCGCCGTCAGTCCGTAGAGCACCGCCTCCAGCGTGATCGGATTATCGTTGAAGTAAAAGAGCACCGTCATGCCGTTATGCACGATGAGAGGATTGATCAGCGCCGCGATCAGGAACAGGATCAGCGAGAAGGCGTGTCCTCTCCCCTTCACCGCGCCGAAGAGCACCGCGCTCAGTATAGAAGAAAGGAGCGACAGGCTCAGCGTCAGCGGGTTCATGCCGAACATCGTCAGCCCCAGCACACAGAGATAGTAGAACGCCGCACAAAGCGGGTTCATGTCTTCAAACCTACGCACGCCTGTCACTCCTTTCAAGAAATCATTAATCTAAATCATGCCCGATATCGGTGGTGTAGAGCCACTCGATCTTATCCCCCGGGCTGAGAAAACAGCTCTGACAGCCTACGTCGGGGAACCTGCCGTTCACACGGTACATCCAGCCCGAGAGGTCTCCGTAATCGAACTCATAGAGGTAGTTGATCGCGGCGATATATGCCGCTCCCTGTGCGCCGCGGTTGTCAACAGGAACGCCGTAGAGCTTCACCGCGTCGATCAGCACGTCAAAGACCGTCTCCCCTTCTGAGACGGAAAACGCCGTTTCCTCCAGTATCACGCCGTCGTCGGGGATGTGCCGGTTCTTCTTCTCCATTCCGAGGATCGTATCGCACCGGATGGTCATGGTGACGGTGAAGTCGCCGTCCTCCTTCACGTCCTCATGATAGCTTTCTGCGCTTTGGAAATTCGTCAGCAGAATGAAGAGGACGCCTGCCGCCGCAAGCACCGCTACAGCAATGAAATTCTTTTTGTTCCGCTTTTTGAGCAGGAACAGCACAAGACACGCGACGCCACCCGCGCTGATGATTCCGATGACCGCATAGAGCTTATAGCCCCCGCTCCCCGCTTGGTCGGGCGTCGCAGACCTTCCGACCTTCTCCTGATCGGCTGTCGCCGCAGGCTGGAAGCCGCCGTAGGTGGGCTTCACGGTCGCGGGCTGAGTCGATGCAACAGTCTCTCCCGCCTGCGTTGCCGACACGGTCGCGCTCTGCGTCGCGTTCGGCTTTGCGGAAGGGCTTTGCGAATTTTGCTCCTGCGGATAATCGCCATTCTCCTGCGAAAAAGGGCTGTCATGCTTTTGATCGCCGCCGTTCTCATGCGGCGCTTCGGGGATACTGTGCGCCGCGTGATCGAGCACATAGAGCGGGCCTTGTCCATACTGAAAGCGCAGATAAGCGACGAGCGAGTAGAACGCCTGCACCGTCGCGCTCTCGTTGAAGCCGCCGCCGACATGGGAGAAGGAGCCGTCCGAATTCCGATATTGCAGCATCCCGTCGAGCACGGAATGACCGTTCTTGACAAAGCGGCCGTCCCTCTGCGCGTCGATGCCTAAGTCGGAGAGCGCCGTCAGCACCTGCGCGGTGCTCTCGCAGTTCTCCACGCCCATGCCCTTGAATGCGCCGCTGTCCTGCTGTAGGCGAGACAAGAGGTCGACGCCCGCGTTCACCGCGTTCCATACGTCGGAGCGGTAGGTATGCGGCGCGAGCGCCTGGAGCGCCATCGCCGTGACGTCCACGTCGCCGTTGCTCCCGATCACCGCCCAGCCGCCGTCGGACAACTGCCAGGAGAGGATCTCGCTGACAAGACCGTCTGTGCTGTACAGACGGCTCTCATAGCCATTGTTGAGCAGATGCAAGCCGAAGATCAGGCTCATCAGCCCCATCCCGCCGATCGCTTCATCCGCCGTGTCGGTGATATAGCGGTTCGTACTGCCCGCGGCGGACAGCGCCAGCGCGTATTTCAGCCGACTGGACGCCGAGTAGACCTCATGTGTGTCGAGATAGCTCAGCAGCGCTTTCTCATACGCGCCGCAGTCGAAATCTCCCCATTGGGAAAGCCCAATCACATAGAACTCTGCCGTCGAACCCGCCGCGTCGCACAAGCCGTCATCCAGCCACGCCTGCGCGCTGTAGTCGCCGCTCTCAGCCGCTTTAAATGCGACGATACCGTCGCATAGGCTCTCCACCTGTGCGACGGTATAGGGGACGCTGTCGGCATGCGCCGCCGCGACACCCGATACTGCGAATATCAGGCACAGCAGCAGCGCGAACAGCTTAGTTTTCATGCTTCTTTTTAGCGATAACGACAGCCGCTGTCGCCATCACGAGGAACGCGAGCATCACATAGACAACGGTGCTGCCGGTCTTGACCGCATTGGTATTGGAGCCGGTCGGAGTGGTGTTGGTGTTCTTGCTGTCAGGGGTCGCCTTCTCGGTCGCCGCCTGAGTAGGAGCGACGGTCTCGCTCTCGGAAGCGGTCTCGGCAACGGGATCAACGCCGCCGGAGACGGTCGCGAGGAACACGGGCGGGGTGATGACCTGATCGTCAGCGGTCGCGCTGACGAGGTGCAGACCGTTCGTTTCGAGCTTGAAGGTGACCTTGCCCTCTGCGTCGGTCTTGGCGTCGATCGGCTTACCGTCTACGGTGATGGTCGCGCCCTCGACCGGAACGGTGATCGGGTTCCAGCTCGCGTCAAAATCATTCTTGCTCAGGGTAAGGGTGATCTCGCCCGCGGTCACGTCCTCAGCGAGCTTATCGAAGTAGGAATACTTATCCGCGAGGGTCTTCGGCTGGGTGAAAACGTAAGCCGCTACATAGTCGCCGTCCTTCACAGGATCGGTCATGCTCCACGCCGCGGCGTTGTTGATCATATAGCCGTAGCTTCCGCCGTTCGCCGTGCCCCAAAGCTTCGCCATCGACAGTCCCCACTGGGTCGTCTCGGTCGCGTAGCCTGCGGCGGCGCCGCCCTCATAGAACATCTCATGCGCGGCGTAGAGCGCGTCGTTGACCGTCAGCTTCTCGTCACCGTCGATATCGGTCACGGTGACCTTCTCAGCCGCTACGGCGAGCTCGCCCGCTTCATCGGAGATCGTCACGACGACCTCTGCGCTCTCAGCAGCAGACACGAACAGCACACTCACCGACAAAACCATTACTGCGGCGAGCATCAGAGAAAGAATCTTTTTCATAACAAATACCTCATTTCCTTGGGATCTTACCGAACAAAAAGAAAAGCTCTTTCCTAAGAAAGAGCGCATTGAACAAATGCAGGGCAGAAAGTGCACTACATGTTCATCGCACTCTCCGCGCCAAAGGGGCTTTCCACACAGATCACTCTGCGGATACGGCAGGTCTCCCGGCTCATGAGGAAGCTTTCGCGCGGGCATGAACCTTCTCGGACTTCTCCAATGGCGTCTACATACCCTCTGCTCATTCACGGTAGTGGCGGCTGCTCCGGATTTGAACCGGATTCCCTATTAATTTACTCAGCATACAGCATTTCAAACCGTATCAGTTATTCAGTTCAAGTGTATTATACATCGGTTTCTGCACAAAAGCAATTCCAAAAGAGTGACAGATTATCGGCACATTCCCGCTGAAATTCGATACATTATGACAAGGAGAGCGCAAAACAGGCAGCACCTCGCGGCGCTGCCTGTTATTCCTTGTCCTTATTCTTTTTACCCTTGAAGATCTTTTTGAAGATGTTCTTGAGGAAATAGCCCGTATGGGTGGCGGCGATCTTGAAGGCGCTCACGATGCCGTCCAGCGCTTTTCGCCAGATGCTGCGCTTCTCCGCCTGTTCCTCAAAGTAGGTGTCGAAATAATCGGTGCCGTCGTCGATCCCGCTGCCCTCGTCCTCAAAGAGCACCACGCCCTTAGAGGGATCCTTCTCCTTGACGCTGATATCGGAAGCCGCCATGTCGTCGGCGTCGGCGCGTGCCTTGAACTCCTCCTCGTCGCTGTATCCGAGCGACTCCTCAAAGGTCGGCTGGTAGGTGGTGAGCCGCTCGTCCTCCTCAGGGTCGTTGTGCCCTGCCCTGCGGCGTCGGCGTTCCTCCATGAGGCGCTGCTTTGCTTCATTCTTGCGGCGGTAGATGATCGAGACTGCCACGGAGATCACGACCAGGATCATCGCCCACAGGAGCACTCTCCACCAGTCGAACACGGGACCCGTGTCCCGACGGATGGTCTCAAAGCTCAGAGAAGCCGCCGCGTTGGTCAGCACCTTGCTCTCCTCCGCGGTCGCAGGCTCGTCGTTCTTCTGCAAGGACAGGTCGATCTGCATGCCGTTGACGATCGTATTGCACTGGCTGATATAAACGTCCTTGCCGTCGAGCTTCGTCTGACGTTCGTAATCGAAGAAGATATTGCCGCCGTGCTTGACCTCCACGACCGAGCTGACGTCCTGCTGTGCAGTGAAAGCGTCGGCGATCGTCTGCCGCTGGGCGGCGGTGAGGTCGCTGTAATTGTTGACAGCGGCGCTGTTAGCGTCCTCCAGCACCGTCAGGCTGATCTGGTATGCGCCCTCAGGTTCATATGCACGCAGGAAGATATTCGCCGCGCGGAAAGCGGTCATCGTCTCGTCGTAATCAAGATCGACCTTCTGAAAGACCTCGTCCATGCGTGCGGTGCTGCGCGTGATGACGAGAAAGCTCTTGGGAATCTTGACCGACATATCGAGGTCGTCGAATTCATATGTATCATCCAGCGCGGCGACTGAGATCGCCGTGCTCAGCAGCAGCAACAGCACAGCCGTCAGCGCCGCCGCAGCCCGCAAAAACCGCGAACGCATATGAACCCTCCCCTCGGAACAAATACCGACGCCGGTCGAACCTTCGACCAACGTCAGCCAAAAGCCATCCTGACTTCGATAAAATATTATATCCCTTTTTTCGACAAAAGACAATAGGCAAAAGCAGACAATTGCAGTTTTTTCTGTTGACAAGTTTTCATCTTCTGGTATAATAAGGATTGCCGAACAAACCGCCATCGGCGGTAAAACAGAACACCGGGGTGTAGCGCAGTTGGTAGCGCGCCTGCTTTGGGAGTAAGGAGCTTTTACCGACTTTTCCGCCGAACGGCTCCGAACATTCGCTTAAACAGTGGATTCTTTCAAGAGTTCAAGTTCGGCAAAACTTCGCTTGACCACAACGACGACCACAAACAGAACAATTTCATAAATATTTCGGGGTGTAGCGCAGTTGGTAGCGCGCCTGCTTTGGGAGCAGGATGTCGGGGGTTCAAATCCCTTCACTCCGACCAGTATGAGTGTTGATAACGGACTTAAGTTATCAACACTCATTTTCTTTTTGTAATTTTTCCATGCAGGAGCAGATTTCGGTCTGCTCCTGCTTTTTTGATTAACCATCATGCGGATTTGCCGCGCTGTGTCGGGAACATCTCTGTCGGAATATACTCGACCTTCACGCCCTGCCGTGTATTGGCGGTATAGTTCTCGTATTGAGGCTCCAAGGGAATCTCGATATAGCCGACAAAGCGGTAATAGATCATGATCCGCTGAGTGTAGTGCTTGGTGCTTCCCTCTTTTTCATAGACGTCGATATGATCGATCAGCTCTCTGAGCATCGGCGCGGTCAAAGTCTGCATTTCCATGAACTTGCGGATCGCTTTGATGAAATCATCCTTGTTCTGCTCCATCTCGTGAAGCTTGGCGATACGCTCCTTGTACTCAAAGATCTTGTCCTTCAGCTCCATACGCTCCAACTCGTATTTCTGCGATAGCTGCATGAACATCTCGTCCGTCAGCTTACCGGTAGCGTTGTCCTCATAGATCTTCACGAACAGGTCAGCTACCGTTTGGCTTCTGACTGTCATGCGGTTCAATTCACTTTCCAGATACTTTTGCTCGCTGATCATATCCGCGTTGGTCTTCTCAGCCAACAGCGCAGCAAACTCATCCTCGTGGTATTCCAGATACTTTGCCAACCGCCGCAATTCCTGCTTAACTACCTCCTCAATCGCGTCTGCTCGGATATAATGGCGGGATTTGCAAGTGCCGCGGGTATCCTTTATATAGTTTGAGCAGCTGAAATAATGGATATCTTTATTTCTGGTATTCACATGATGCCATAGCTTTTTATGGCAGTCGGCACAGAATAACAGATCTGTAAAGATGCTCTTTTCACCGTTCTCGGGTCTGTCAATAATCGGCTCATGAACGTTTTTGAATACTGCCCACTTTTCTGGCGGATTCGCTTTACGCGTCTTATTCTTATAGGATTTACTGTAGGTTTTGAAATTGATTACATCTCCGCAGTATTCCTGCCTTACTAAGATACCGTCGATAGTTGTGCAGTTCCATTTATACGGATTGGGACATGTTTTTTTGCCGCCTTTTCTGACTCCTTTGGCAATCCAGTAATACGTCGGCGTCATAATTTGCCTTTCCTGCAGATTGCGGGCGATCGCCTCATCCCCTTTTCCTTCAAGCGCCATACGAAAAATATCCTTTACGACGGGTGCTGCTTCCGGATCAACGATCCACTTCTTGGGATTATCGGGAGATTTCATATATCCGTATGGCGGCAAGCTGATCGGCTCACCGGAGCTGCCCCGAATGCGGTAAGATGATCGGCACTTTTTACTGATATCCTTTGCATACCATTCATTGATGATGTTCTTGAACGGGGCGATCTCGTTTTCGCCCTCATCGCTGTCTACATTATCGTTGATGGCAATAAAGCGAACGTCACGATCGGGAAAGTAAGTATCGGTGTAATAACCTACCGTATCATATCGCCTGCCGAGTCTGGATAGATCTTTGACGACCACCGTTGAGATATACCCTAGGTCGATATCCTCGATCATCTTCTGAAATCCCGGACGGTTGAAGTTGGTACCGGTATATCCGTCGTCAACATAGTACCGAGTATTGCCGAGACTGTGTTCTTTGGCGAACTGCTTGAGCATTTTCTTTTGCGTAGAGATGGAATTGCTTTCTCCTTCCATACCATCGTCACGCGACAAACGGCAATAAAGAGCAGTGATCCCAACATTAGGCTGTTTCTTTTTCGACTGCATTGTTATCCTCCTTTCCGGCAGCCGAACACACATTTTCTGCTGTCATTGTATCATCGGTATCATTATTCGACAAATGTACCGTTTCATTTTCGATCATCCTTTTTACGGATTTGTCAAGTGTAGGATCGTTATGGATATTGCCGTGATGTCGGAACACGGGCGACACAACGAAAGTACAGCCGTTGACGGAATAAGACTGATCCTGCGTATACAGAGATTGAATCATCCTCATCGGGCGTCACCTCCCTTGCCTCGGTCACGATGGCGGTTGTAATCGGTTGCGACAAGATGAAGGATGTACCGCTGAATATCTCCGATCGTATAGCTTTCGGGGAAATACTTGCGGATATCCTCGTACTTGAAACTTACCTTTTCTCTCTGATTTGGCTTATCCTCAGATAAGATGTTGAAGATACGATCCACGCCGAGATCACCGAGCTGTGACATCCTTTTCATCTTGATCGCCTGTGAGAGCGACGGCGTTCTGTCTTCACTCTCCATCACTTCAAGAAGATCGTACTGATCGGCTTTGGAAAGATAAGACAAGGCTACCGCGACATGAAAGGCGATACGGTTTTCGTCGACATACTTCAGTATTTCGGGGATAAGATATGTCAAACGGATATAACGCTTTACTGTATCCTTGCTCATCCCCTCCTGTTCGGCGATGATCTCCGTAGATAACTTCGGTGCAAATTGCTCCGAAGTAAGATCGCTGCGTTTCCCCTGATGGCGTAATGCTTCGGCTTTCATCTTATAAGCAAAGGCTTTTTCCGACGGCAGGATGTGCTCGCGGTGTAGATTGCTGTCTACGAGCATGATCGCCGCTTCATCGCGGCTGACGGGACGAATAAAGGCAGGAACCTCCGCAAGCCCTGCCTTTTGCGCCGCACGGAAACGACGGTGTCCGGATATGATCTCATACTCGTCTGCTTTCCCCTCCAGAGGACGCACGATCAGCGGCGTCATAATGCCTTGTTCCTGGATGCTCTCGATCAGATTGTTCATCTCGTCGTTGTCGAGCACCTTGTAGGGATGGTCTTTGAATTCGTGTAGTTTGGATATTGATATATTTGTCATCGTTCATAACTCCTTTGTTTCGTTTGTTGCCGCTGGGTGCCGAGCTCCGTCTGAAGCTCCCGCTCAACGGCTTGTTTTAATTCGGGTTGTCTTTTTGCGATAAACTTGCAGATTTCCTTATCGTTGCGGTAAGGCATGATCTGTCGGGTTATCTCTCTGCACTTTTCTTTCAGTGCGGTTTCATCTTCGGACGTTTTGACACGCCGCAGTTTGTTCCGATATTTCTGCCGCACGGCTTCAAGCTCCTGTATCTTTTCGTCGAGCTGATTCTCATAATCATGAAAATCTGTCTCGGTGACGATATGATGCTTGCCGAGGAATTGCGCGGCTTCGGATATCTTATCCAAATCCTTCCAGATCGCGCGGAATTCCGGTGTGATCGGAATAATATTTTTGACTTCGACATACGGTCTGCCGGTGATCAATCGGAACAGTTCGACGACCAATTGGAAGAAGATCGTAAAACCGTCGGGTTCTTTGTATTTCGGGTGAGACTGCACGATAATCAATAGCGGTTTTCTGTTGTGTGACGGCGGCTGAAAATCGGCAAACGATAATCCTCTGCCGAGGTTGTTGTGCAGCCGTTCGGCGATGGCGTCTCGGGTATATTCTTTACCGAGACTGTCGATACGGATCGGGCGCTGCCATGTCGGTGCCTTGACCGACGGATGCTGATAGTCGAATCCGCGTACGAACTCGTAGCCGATGGATTCCAGATAGTAGATGAACATGGAATCCTTGTAGCTATGATTGATTGCGTCTTCAATATCCTGACGCAGAATATCCCTATGGGTGAGCTGACCGCTTTTCTCTACCCAATAGAGCTTTCTCGATTTGCTGTAAAACGGTGCGTCCTCCAGAATGGATTTACCGTGTTCACGGCAAACGGCGTCTGAGATCTCACGCAGCTTGTAGTGATCGGAAATATGGTTTTCAAACTTACGACCTGTGCGGAATGAAACACTGTTCACGACCATGTGATTATGATAGCTATTATGTAAAGGGTAGTTTCTACTACCTTAGTACATATGACTGCGGCTCATTTGTGGTAATTTGAAAAGCAGTTGTAGGAAAGGAGTATAATCTA
>CACYFH010000017.1 GCA_902773635.1 uncultured Ruminococcus sp.
TCCGATTCTTCTGTTACCGGCTCCTGTCACGCGCCCTCTGCCTTTTTACATTTGTGACTTTTGCCTATTGACAAACGGTCACTACATAACAGTATTAGCGCATCTTGGCGATGGCGTTCTCCGCCTGACGGAGGACGTTGGATATCTCACTGACGGATTCGGGGTGCTCCTGCGCGACCCTGTCGGGGGAGGCGTCGATCTCGCCGAGCGCCTGCAGATAGCTCTCGCTGTCGGGATTCGTCATGCTCTCGATGTCCGCAAGATTCTTACGCATCGCGGCTTCCGCATATCCGCTGTAGACCGTCTGCGGGACGGTGAACGGCTCCTGCGGGTTGCTTCCGTTCGCGGAATACAGTCGGCGAAGCACCTGATACAGCGCGAGCATAAAGTAGTTGGAGACGGTGTGATCCAGCCTGCGGTTCTTGGCGAAGGCGGCAAGCTCGAAGATCGCGTTCAGCGCACTGCCGATCAGTCGGCGGTTGGCGTTCTGCGCGGCGCTCTGTCGACGTGAGGGGATGGCCTCGGGCGCTTCTCCCGCTTCTCCCGAGCGGTCGGCGGATCGCCCGAGCAGATAGTCACAGCTGACGCCGTAGTAATCTGCCGCCTTGACGACGAAGTCGAGCCTGCATTCGCGCAAGCCCTTCTCATAATGGGAGAGTAGCGCCTGAGAGACGCCCAGTTCTTCTGCCGCCTGCTTCTGGCTGAGCTTGCGCTCCTTCCTCAGATAGGTGATCATGCGCGGAAAGTCTTTATTCATGTTCATCACTCCTATACGTTCAGTATAACATTCATATTACAATTTGTAAAGAGTCAGGTGATTCTTATGAAATCTTATTACATCCATTTTATCCGCCACGGCGCCATCAGCCAGACCCTCAAGGGACGCTACATCGGCGTGACGGACGCTCCGCTCTCCGCGGAGGGCGAGAAGGAGCTCAGAAGGCTCGACCGCGAGCTGGACTATCCTTACGCGAAGGTCGTCTTTACCTCTCCCTTGAAGCGCTGTACCAAAACCGCCGAGATCCTCTATCCGCATATCAAGCCGCTGGTGATCGACCAGCTCTCGGAGTGTCACTTCGGTGAATGGGAGAACAAGACCGCCGACGAGTTGAAGAGCGACGATGATTTCAAGAAGTGGCTCGCGGGAGATACGTCCGTGAAGCCGCCGAGAGGGGAGAGCAACGCGGACTTTACCCGCCGCATCTGCCTGATGTTCGAGAATATCGTGGACGGCTTGATGAAAACCGGCACGACCGACGCGGTGATCGTGACCCACGGCGGCGTGATGAACACCCTGCTCGCGGTGTACGGTCTCCCGCAGGCGAAGCCCTTCGACTGGGCGTGCGATAACGGCTACGGCTACAGTCTGCGCCTCACGCCCGCGCTCTGGATGCGCGACAAGGTCGCGGAGGTTTTCGTCCGCATCCCGAAAAAACGGGATGAAGAGGAATGATTTGCAATTACAATAGTAAAATATTTCAAAAACCTCTTTATTTTACGGAAATATTATTGATATTTGCAGGATAATATGATAAAATGAAAGATACTTTGTTATACTAATTTCAAATAAAAAGCTTAAATAAGGTGTTAGCGGAGAATTTCGTAGAACGCGGCGGAGGACGCAGGCAGGCTGGCGCCTGTCAAGTCCGACAACAAAGTTATACGGAATTCTCCGCAACACTGCTTGTCAGAATTGATTTATACCGCAAGGATTTTTCCAAAGGTCAGCGCAGGATCGCGTCCTATATCGAGGAGCACTATGACGCCGCCGCGTTCATGACTGCCGCAAAGCTCGGCAGCGTGGTGGGCGTGTCGGAGAGCACTGTGGTGCGCTTTGCGACAGAGATCGGCTACAGCGGCTATCCCGCTCTGCAGAAGGCGATGCAGGAGATGATCCGCGATAAGCTGAATTCCATCCAGCGCATCGAGGTCACCACCGGGCGCATCGGCGACGGCGACGTGGTGGAAAGCGTGCTGAACCAGGATATCGACAAGATCAAACGCACCCTGGAGGAAATCTCCCGCGACGACTTCAAAAAGACCGTCAGCGCGATCATCAACGCCGAGAATATCTACGTTTTCGGCGTCAAGTCCGCGTCCTATATCGCGAGCTTCTTCGCCTATTATCTCGACCTGATCTTCGGCAACGTGCATATCCTCGACTCGACCTCCAAGACCACGACCTATGAGAAGCTGTTCCGTATCACGGAAAAGGACGTGATGATCGGGATCAGCTTCCCGCGTTACTCCACGATGGCGGTCGACGCGATGAGCTTCGCGCACGAGAGAGGCGCCGAGGTCGTCGCGATCACGGACAGCATGATCTCGCCGCTCGTGACCAACGCCGACGAGGTGCTCCTCGCGCGGTCGGATATCGCTTCCGTGGTGGACACGCTGGTCGCGCCGCTGAGCCTGATCAACGCGCTTCTGGTTGCAATCGTCATTGAGCGCAAGGAGGATATCAAGGAGACCTTCTCGGCGCTCGAGAAGGTTTGGGAGGAGCAGAACGTCTACGCCTTTGACCGGACAAAGACTGCGGAGGAGAAGCCCGATGGCCGCTAAAATCATTGTGATCGGCGCAGGTCCTGCCGGGATGATGGCGGCGGGCGCCGCCGCTGAGAACGGCGCGCAGGTCGCCCTGCTCGAGAAGAATCAGCGCGTCGGCAGAAAGCTCGCGATCACCGGCAAGGGTCGGTGCAACATCACCAATTATTGTGATAATGAGACCTTCATCGCGCATGTGACCGCGAACCCGCGGTTCCTCTACAGCGCGATCAACCGCTTCTCCTGCTATGACACCGTCGCGTTCTTTGAGGAGCGCGGACTTTCCACCAAGGTCGAGAGAGGAAACCGTGTGTTTCCAGTTTCCGATAAGGCGGCGGACGTCGTCGATACCCTGTACGATTATCTGACGGAGCTCGGCGTCGAGATCTACCATAAGACCGTGGAGGGGCTGATCATCGAGGAAGGCGCGGTCAAGGGCGTTCGGCTGGATGATCGGGAGATGTACGCCGATGCGGTGATCGTCACCACCGGCGGTCTGTCCTATCAGGCGACTGGCTCGACCGGAGACGGCTATCGGTTCGCAAAAGCCGCCGGTCATACCGTGACCCCGCTTCTGCCTTCGCTCGTGCCGCTGTGCTCGGATGATGCGGATATCCCGCTTTTGCAGGGCTTGTCGCTGAAGAACGTGCGGCTGACGGTGCAGGATAACCAAAGTGAGAAAGAGATCTACTCCGATTTCGGCGAGATGCTGTTCACGCATTTCGGCATTTCGGGGCCGATGGTGCTCTCGGCAAGCGCCCACATGCGCTCCATGTCGCCGCACCGCTATACCATATATATAGATATGAAGCCCGCGCTCGATGAAGAGACGCTCGACAAGCGCCTGCTCAGAGACCTCGCGGAGTTCGCCAACAAGGATATGATCAACGCGCTGTCAAAGCTCCTGCCGAAGAAGCTGATCCCGGTCGTGCTCGATCGGGCTGAAATCGCACAGCATACCAAGTGCAATGTGCTGACGGCGCAGCAGAGAGGGAAGCTCCTGCACGTCATCAAGCGTTTTTCCGTGCGGATACAGTCCTTCCGACCCGTGAACGAGGCGGTCGTGACCCACGGCGGCGTGGATGTGAAGGACGTCGATCCGCGCACCATGCAGAGCAAGCTGGTCAAGGGTCTGTACTTTGCGGGCGAGGTGCTCGACCTCGATGCGTACACCGGCGGCTTCAATCTGCAGATCGCGTACTGCACCGGCAGGCTCGCCGGTGAGAGCGCCGCCAACGTGATCCATCTGTAGGGACGGTCATTGACCGTCCGCGGACGAGCAATGCTCGTCCCTACAATCTATCATACAAGGAGAATACTATGTCTATCGCTATTGCTATTGACGGTCCCGCCGGTGCGGGAAAGTCCACGATCGCTAAATTAGCCGCAAAGGAGCTCGGCTTCATCTACGTCGACACCGGCGCGCTCTACCGCACGATCGGTCTCGCGGCTACCCGCAGAGGGTATACCGCAGAGGATAAGGCGGAGATCATCGCGATGCTTGACGGGATCGCCGTGGAGCTTGCGTTCAATGAGAAGAAGGAGCAGATCGTCCTTCTGGATAAAGAGGACGTGAGCGGCTTGATCCGCACGCCGGAGATCTCCATGATGGCGTCCGCCGTCTCCGCGATCCCCGAGGTACGCGCCTATCTGCTCGACCTCCAGCGCAACATGGCGCATACCAACAACGTCATCATGGACGGCAGGGATATCGGCACGGTCGTCCTGCCCGACGCGAAGCTGAAGATCTTCCTCTCCGCTTCCGCCGAGTGCAGAGCACGCCGCCGCTATGACGAGCTGATCGAGAAGGGTATGGACGTGAAGTACGAGGATATCCTCCGCGACGTGGAGACCCGCGACTATAACGATTCACACCGCGATATCGCGCCGCTCAAGCCCGCCGAGGGCGCTGTGATGGTCGATACCTCCGGCGAGGATCTGGAAACGTCCGTCAACAAATTACTCAACATCATGAGGGAGCACATATGAAACGCAATCACTTTTACTTTTTCTGGAGAGCGGTCGTCACGCCGATCTTTTTCCTGATGTACCGCACCAAATATATCGGCGCGGAGAACGTGCCGAAGGAGGGCGCCTATATCCTCGCGTCCAACCACCGCCGCGCGACCGATCCGATCCTCATGGGCATCGGTCTCAAGCGCCAGGTGCTGTTCATGGCGAAGGAGGAGCTGTTCCAAAATAAGTTCCTCAACTGGTTCTTTCGTAAGCTCGGCGCGTTCCCGGTCAGCAGAGGCAAGGCGGACACCGGCGCGATCCGCCATTTTGAGAACGCCGTCAGCAACGGCTGCCTGATGGGCATTTTCATCGAGGGCACCCGCGCGAAGGACGACAACTTCCTGCCGCCGAAGAACGGCGCGAGCCTGATCGCATGGGACACCAAGACCCCGGTCATCCCCGTCTGTCATACGAAGATCGGCTCCCGCCTGTATTTCCATTACGGCAAGCCGCTGAGCCTGGAGGACATGGGCTTTGAGAAGGGCGGCGCAAGAGAGTTCCGTAACGCCAGCCGCACCATCATGGATCATATCAAGGCTCTGCGTGAAGAGGATCTCGCCGCAGCCGAGGCGAAGAAGAATGGCTGAGATCATCGTCGCACAGTCCGCGGGCTTCTGCTTCGGCGTGAGCCGCGCGGTGAAGATCGCCTTTGATGTTGCAGAAAAGGGTCAGGGCGGCTGTACCCTCGGCCCGATCATCCATAATAAGGAGCTCGTGAAGGAGCTGAGCGACAAGGGCGTTGTGTCCGTTAATTCCGTAGAAGAAATAAACGGACGTCAGCCGGTCATCATCCGCTCCCACGGCGTGGAGCACCATGTCTATGATCAGCTCCGTGATCTGGGGCTCGAATACATCGACGCGACCTGTCCCTTCGTCTCCAAGATCCACCGGATCGTGTACGAGTGGAGCCGCAAGGATTACCTGATTTTGCTCGCGGGGGACGCGAACCACCCCGAGGTGCAAGGCATACTCTCCAACTGCGTAGGTAGGTTCTATACCTTTAACAGCGAAGAAGATTTGCATAATCTTGTCGAAATAATTCCGAAAGAGAATTATAAGGGCATTTGTGTGGTCGCTCAGACCACTTTCAATAAAAAAATATGGCAAAATTGTTTAAAAATTTTGAAAAAACTATATACAAATGCCAAAATTTTTGATACAATATGTAATGCTACGTCAAAGAGACAAGCTGAGGCGCATACGCTGTCGGCTCGCTGTGACTGCATGATCGTGATCGGCGACCGTTCCAGTTCCAATACGAATAAGCTCTATTCGATATGCAAAAGCAACTGTGAACGCACCTACATGATCGAGACAGCCGCCGAGCTCGAGAGCGCTATGTACGCGGACGCAAGGATCATTGGCGTGACAGCCGGCGCTTCTACACCGGAAAGGATTATAAAGGAGGTACTGGATACAATGAGTGAGAACACTACATCCAGCGTAAACGAAACTGAGAACTTTGAGGAGATGTTAGAAGAATCTCTGAAGAGTTTGAACACTAATGAAAGGGTTATGGGTACTGTTGCCAGCATTACACCCAACGAGGTATATGTTGAAGTCGACGGTAGAAAGCAGACTGGCTTTATCCCATTTGACGAGTTATCATCCACTCCGATTCAGAGCGCCGATGAAGTTGTCAAGGTCGGCGATCGTGTAGAACTGCTGATTATGAAAACCAACGACGTTGAGGGTACCATCATGCTCAGTAAGCGCAGAGTCGACGCCCAGAAGGGCTTCGAGGAGCTGCAGAAGGCTTACGATGAGAAGACCGTTCTGACCGGTCTTGTTACCGAGGTCGTCTCCGGCGGCGTGATCGTTGTCTCTAACGACATCCGCGTATTCGTTCCCGCTTCTCAGGCTACTCTTGAGCGCGACGCGAACCTTGAGGAGCTGAAGGGTCAGGAGGTCAAGTTCCGCCTGATCGAGCTGTCTCAGCGCGGCAGAAGAAGAAAGATCATCGGCTCCATCAAAAGCGTGCTCCGCGACGAGAACGCGGCGAAGCGTGCTGAGTTCTGGGAGAACTGCGAAGTCGGCAAGACCTATACCGGCGTTGTCCGCACCCTGACCTCTTACGGCGCATTCGTTGATCTCGGCGGCGTATCCGGCATGATCCACATCTCCGAGCTGTCCTGGCTGAGAATCAAGCATCCGAGCGAGGTCGTCAACGTAGGCGATACCGTTGAGGTCTACATCAAGGACATCAACCCCGAGACCAAGAAGATCTCTCTGGGCTACAAGAAGACTGAGGACAATCCGTGGGTTATCCTCGAGAGAGATTATCCTGTCGGCACTGTCGTCAAGGCGAAGGTTGTCGGTCTGACTACGTTCGGCGCGTTCGCGAACATCATTCCCGGCATCGACGGTCTGATCCACATTTCTCAGATCTCCAACAAGCGCATCGAGAAGCCCGCTGATGAGCTGGCTGTCGGCGATGAGGTCGAGGCTAAGATCACCGGTATCGACTTTGAGAAGAAGCGCGTCAGCCTGTCCATCCGTGCACTCCTGCCGGAGAACAACGCTGCTCCTGTCGTTGAGGACGCTGAGGATGAGGTCGTTGCAGTCGTCGAGCCCGACGCTGAGCCTGTCATCCGCGATCTTGAGGACGAGACCCCCGCAGACGCTGAATAATTGTTTATGTGCGGGCATCCGAGAGGGTGCCCGCTTTTTCTTTTATTTATCTGTACAAGAATATTATTTACCGGATAATTTGGTATGATATTGTATATGAGGTTGAATGCCAACCACCAACCGGCAACCAGCAACTAGCAACTACCAACTACAGAAGGACTTGATAATCATGTTTGAACAAATCACTCAGGACAGCAACGCTGTTTTCACCCAACTGATCGAAGCCGCGAAGCTCCATGAGGGCTCGATCGTCGTGCTCGGCTGTTCGACCAGCGAGGTCGCGGGCGAGCGCATCGGCACCCATTCCAGTATGGACGTCGCCGCGGCGATCTATGACGGATTTTTTGATCTCCTGAAGGAGAAGGGCATCTATTTTGCCGCCCAGTGCTGTGAGCATCTCAACCGCGCGCTGGTGATCGAGCGGGAGCTTGCGAATAAGTATAACATCCCGATCGTCAACGCCGTTCCCCAGCCCAAGGCAGGCGGCAGCAGCGCGACGACCGCCTACGCGCGTTTTTCAGATCCCGTCCTCGTTGAGCACATCAAAGCGGACGCGGGCGTGGATATCGGCGGCACGCTGATCGGCATGCACCTGAAGGAGACGGCCGTCCCCTTGAGACTGCCGCAGAAGAAGATCGGCGACGCTTTTGTAGCTGCCGCGAGAACCAGAGCGAAGTTCATCGGCGGCGCGCGCGCTGTCTATGATGAAGAATTATTATGAGGTGCTTTTATGACTGCGAAGGAAGAATTCATCCAGATCTATAATGAGAATATCACCCGCCACGGGGCGAAGGAGCTGCTCGAGTGGATCGGGAAAACGGACTTTTTCACCGCGCCCGCGAGCACAAAGTTCCACTGTGCCTGCGAGAACGGTCTCGTGATGCACTCGGTCAGCGTTTATCATACCCTGATGGAGAAGCACTTTGACGAGGAAACGGACAGCAAGGAGAGCTTCGCGATCTGCGCGCTCCTGCACGATCTGTGCAAGGCGCAGTTCTACAAGGTCTCGACCCGCAACGTCAAGAACGACGAGACCGGTCAGTGGGAGAAGGTGCCGTTTTACGCGATTGAGGACAGCTTCCCCTTCGGTCACGGCGAGAAATCCGTCTTTCTGATCGAGCGCTTCATGCGCCTGAGACTGGATGAAGCCATGGCGATCCGCTGGCACATGGGTGGCTTCGACGACGGCAACGGCATGTACGTCAGCAAGGCGTACGACCGCTATCCGCTGGCGGTGAAGCTCCATCTGGCGGATCTCGAGAGTACATATCTGAGGGAGAAGGGCACCTCCGCGGTGCGGAATTAAGCTATGAATCTGGAAGAAGCAAGGGTCAAAATAGCACAGCTCTCCAAGGAACTGAACTATCACAACGACCGATATTACAATCATGATGACCCGGTGATCTCCGACTATGAGTATGACGCGATGCTGCGCGATCTGGAGAATCTCGAGGCGGAGTTCCCGCAACTGGTGACGCCCGATTCGCCGACCCAGCGCGTGGGCGGCAGCAGGGGAGAGAAGTTCTCGCCCGTGGTGCATACTGTGCCGATGGAGAGCCTGCACGATTCCTTCTCACCGGATGAGATCCGCGATTTCGACCGCCGTGTGCGGGAGGTCGTGGCGCATCCCGTCTACGTTGTTGAGCCGAAGTTCGACGGTCTCTCCGTTTCCTGCGAGTACAGGAACGGCGTGTTCGTGCGCGGTTCCACCCGCGGCGACGGTGTGACCGGCGAGGACGTGACCGAGAATCTCATGACCATCAAAAGCCTGCCGAAGCGCCTGAAAAACGCGCCCGCGTTCTTAGAGGTGCGCGGCGAAGTGTATATGTCCGTCGCGACCTTTGAGAGGATCGTCGCAGAGCAGGAGAACAACGGCGAGAAGCCCTTCAAGAATCCGCGCAACGCGGCGGCGGGCTCGCTCAGACAGAAGGACGCGAGGATCACCGCAAGGCGCGGTCTGGATATCTTTGTGTTCAACATCCAGGCAGTGGAGGGCATAGAATTCACGACCCATGTGGAGACGCTCAATTACCTGACGGAGCTTGGCTTCCCGACCGCCTATTACAACAGCTTTGACAATGTGGACGACGTGCTCGAGGAGATCAAGCGCGTTGACGAACACAGAGGTGACCTGCCGTGCGATATCGACGGCGCGGTCGTGAAGGTGAACGACCTTCATGACCGTGCGCTTCTGGGCAGTACGGCGAAGTTCCCGCGCTGGGCGGAAGCGTATAAGTATCCGCCCGAGGAGAAGGAGACCGAGCTTCTCGACATCGAGGTGAACGTCGGTCGAACCGGCGCGATCACCCCTGTCGGCATCTTCAAGCCGGTGTTGCTTGCGGGCACGACCGTCTCCCGCGCGACCCTGCATAACGAGGACTTCATCCGTGAGCTGGGCGTGAGCATCGGTGACACGGTACGCATCCGCAAGGCGGGAGAGATCATTCCCGAGGTGCTCTGTGTCACGAAGCATATCGAAGGCGCCGCGCCGTATACCCTGCCCGAATTCTGCCCCTCCTGCGGGAGCAGACTGGTCAAGGAAGAGGGCGAAGCCGCGACCCGCTGTACCAACTCCGAGTGCCCTGCTCAGCTTCTCAGACACCTGATCCACTTCGTCTCCCGCGACGCGATGGATATCGACGGCTTGGGTCCCGCGATCCTGGAGACCCTGCTGAATGAGGGCATTCTCCGCAACATCCCAGGCATCTATTCCATCGACCTCGATGCGGTGAAGCAGCTCGAGGGCATGGGCGAACGCTCCGCACAGAACCTGCACGACGCGATCGAGAAGAGCAAGTCCGCCGAGCTGCCGCGCCTGATCTATGCGCTCGGCATCCGCCACATCGGCGAGAAGGCGGCAAAGCTCCTTTGCGAGCACTTCCTCAGCATCGACAGGCTCTTTGAAGCGAGCGCGGAGGAGATCTGTGAGATCGACGGCTACGGCGCGATTATGGCACAGTCTGTGGCTGATTATTTTTCTCTGGAAGAAACAAAAGAGCTGATCAACGAGCTGAGAGCTGCCGGTGTGGAGATGAAGCCCTTGGAAGCGAAGAAGAAGGAAGGCGTTTTCCTCGGCAAGACCTTTGTCCTGACGGGAACGCTCCCGACCATGAGCAGGAAGGAAGCCTCCCTCCTGATCGAGCAGAACGGCGGCAAGACCTCCTCCTCCGTCTCGAAGAAAACGGATTACGTTCTCGCGGGCGAGGACGCAGGCTCCAAGCTGACCAAGGCGCAGAGCCTCGGTGTGACGATCATCACCGAAGCCGATCTGATGGATATGATCAACAATTAAATATGATGTGTTTTATCCCTGTCCGTTCGGGCGGGGATTTTTCTATGCCTTGTTCTAATCTTGTCCGGGCTTTCATATGCTGTATTACATGAAACAGGAAGGTGAAAGCGATGGAATGTAAAGCGATGGACTACATTTTGCAAAAGTTGCCCGAGCGGGTTGCTGCGGCGCTGGAGCGGTGTCAATCCGTTTTTCAGGATAGTGTGACGGAACTGATCCTGCGGGCGAATCGCCCCGTGTGTATGCAGGCGGGCGCGCGAAGATGGTACTTGACAAGGGAAGGGAGCCTGACGGATTCCCCAACGGCGCAGGGGCTCCTGATCACCGACCAAAAGGAGCTGGAAGCGACGGTGCTCAGGCTCTGCGACTACTCCGTTTACGCCTGTCAGGAGCAGGTGAATCGCGGCTTTATCATAATCGACGGCGGCGTGCGCGTCGGGCTGTGCGGGCGGGCTGTGCTCAAGCACGGCGAGATCGCCAATGTCGCGGATATCTCCACGCTGAGCTTTCGCGTCGCGCGGGAGGTCAAGGGCTGTTCCCTGACCCTTCTCGGGATGCTTGAGCCGCGCGACGGCGTGTTCGTCTGCGGCGCTCCGGGGAGCGGGAAAACGACCCTGATCCGCGATATGGCGCGGATGCTGTCATACAAGTACCGCGTGAGCCTGCTCGACGAGAGGGGTGAGCTCTCCGCTTATCATCGCGGGGGCTTCTCCTTTGATATCGGCTTCTGCGACGTCTATTATGCGTTCCCCAAGGGCGCGGCGGCGGTCTCGGCGGTCAGGAGCATGGCACCCGAGATCATCGTCTGTGACGAGTTGGGCGACCGCAGGGACGCGGAGATGCTGCGGTATGCCCTGCGGTGCGGCGTGAGCTTCATCGCAACGGCGCACGCTTCTTCTATGGACGAACTGCGCGCGCGTGAGGTGACCGCGGGGCTTCTCAATACCGGCGCGTTCCGCTATGTCGTTTTCCTCGGCGGGCGAGAGCAGGCGGGGAGGATCACCCGCATCTACGAGTTGCGCGATGGCGATATTTAGACTGATCCTCGCACTCGCTCTCGTGTTCAGCTCCGCGTTCGTCGGACTGCATCTCTCCCGCAGGTTATCGCGGCGGTGTGAGCTTTTGCGGGAATTCGTGAAGCTGTTGACCTCCGCATCGCTGAGAATCTCCTACACGGGGAGCGATCTCGCGGCGGTGTTCTCCGAGAATTTCGCGGGCTGTGCCTTCTCGTCCGACCGCCCTTTCTGTGACCAATGGACTGAGTGGATACAGAGCATGCGCGATAGCCTGAAAGCGGACGACCTCGCCCTGCTCACGCAGTTCGCACAGGGGCTCGGCACATCGGACACCGACGCCCAGCAGAAGCATTTTCGCATGTACACGGAGCTGCTGGAAGGACAGGTCGAGGAGGCGCAGAAGGAGCTGGAGCAGAAGGGCAGGATCTACCGCATCCTGCCGCTCTCGGCGGGCGTGACTCTCGCGCTGTTCATCATTTGATAAAGGATTGAAAAGCTATGGATGTTGATATGATATTCAAGATCGCGGCGATCGGCATCATCGTTGCGATCCTCAACCAGCTTCTGGTGCGGAGCGGGCGGGAGGAACAGGCGCTATTGACGACGATCGCGGGGCTGGTGGTCGCGCTGATGATGATCATTGTGCAGATCAGCGACCTCTTCTCGACCGTCAAGACCACCTTCGGGCTATAGCATGAGTATTGCGGCGATCTGCGCGGCGGCTGTGGTGACGGCGGCGCTCGCGCTCCTGCTCAGACAGCAAAGCCCCCAGAGCGCGATGCTGATGTCCCTCGCGGCGGGCGGGATCATCGTGCTCAGCCTGATCGGGAACCTGCCGACCGTATTCTCGGGCGTCTCCGCGATCCTTACGGACGCGGGCGTCGACAGCGCGGACATCGCGATCCTGTTCAAGGTGATGGGCATTTGCTTCGTCACGGAATTCACCTGCGACTGTGTGACGGAGGCGGGGCTGATGTCGCTCTCGACCAACGTCTCCTTCGCGGGGAAGATCCTCGTCCTGCTGACAGCGCTCCCGCTGTTCAACAACATCCTCGCGGTGATAGAGGAGCTGAGCGGCGGATGAAGCGGATCGTATGCGTAGCGGTTCTCCTGCTCGCGGTCGGCTTCTTCCCGCTGAGGGCCTCCGCCCTGGAGGGAGATTTATTCGAGAATGAAGCGCGGCAGATTGAGGACAGCATCCCCGATGACGTGAAGGGTCGGATGGACGGTCTCGGCGCCTCAAGCGCGGAGGAGATCATCTCGAACGGCGTTGACGGCGAGAAGCTCGCACAGCTCGGGCTCGACCTGCTGGGTCGGGAGCTGAGCGGTCCGCTGGCGGTGCTGCCGGTATTGCTTGCGGCGGTGATGCTCTGCTCGGTGGTCGAGGGGTACACGGTTTCTCTGAGGTACACGGAGACGCGGGATATCATGGCGGTAGCGGTGAGCCTGTTCATCGCTTCGGTGACGGTCAGCCCTGTCGCGGAGCTGTTGCGTGCGGCGGGCGAGGTGATACAGGGCGCGTCCGCGGTGATGCTGTTGTACCTGCCTGTCATGGCGGGGATGCTTGCCTTCTCGGGACACGCCGTGAGCGCGTCGGGCTGGTACGCGGCGGTGACTGCGGCGGCTCAGGGGCTCTCATGGCTGTCTGCGACCGTCCTGTTGCCGATCCTGCGGCTCTTCCTCACGATCTCCGTCAGCGCCGGCGTCTGCGGAAGGGTGCGGCTGGGCGGCTTGACAGAGGCGCTCTCCAAAGCCTTCAAATGGGCGCTGACGCTCGCGACGTCCATATTTGTCGCAGTGATCGGGCTGAACGGCACGCTGTTCTCCGCAACGGACAGGGTCGCGGACAAGGCGGCGCGCTTCGCGCTGGGGTCGCTGATCCCGCTGATCGGCTCGTCGATCTCAGAAGCCTACGGCGCGATCCAAGGGAGCGTCGGCGTCCTGCGCTCGGGGATCGGGGTGTTCGTGATCCTCGCACTGGTTGTCAGCTTTCTGCCGCTCCTCATACGCGATCTCCTGTGGTCGGCGGCGGTGTATGCCGTCGGGTTGACGGCGGACGCGCTGGGCGTGAACGCGGCGGGCTCTGTACTGCGGGCGATCTCGTCGTTCCTGTCGGCACTGAGAGCCTTGCTCATAGCGGTCATGACGGCTTTCATCATCTCGTCGTCCGTCATGATGCGGATCGGAGGCGCCTCATGAGCGGGCTCAGCAGTCTCGGTACGGTCATCTGCGTCATCTGTGTTGCGGCGGCGATCCTGTCCTCCCTGATCCCCCAGAAACGCACGCGGCGGGTGCTGACCTTCGTGATCGGTCTGTTCCTGCTGTCCTCGCTGTTCGGGTGTATCATGGCCTCCGTGAAGGACGCTCAGCAATTGAAGCCCGCGCTTCATGCGGGGGAGATACCGTCCTATTCCGAGAAGGATATGGAGCGGGCGGTCATCCAACGGACGGCGGATAACCTCACGCACACGCTGGATGAACTCCTGCGTAACGAGGGCATCGAAGCGCGGAATATCGAGCTGACGCTGAAAATATCCGATGACGGCGGCATATATGCCTCCCGCGTCGTCATATATATTGATGAAAAGAACGCGGACCGCGAGGCGCAGATCGAGCGGATCGTGTATGGGAATCTATCAAAGGAGCCGGAGATCTATGTGGCAGGGGAAGAGCTTCAAGGACTTGCTCAGTGATAAGAAGGTACTGCGGATCGCGGTCATCATCGGGCTTTGTGCGATCATACTGTTGGCTCTCAGCTCGGTCATCCGTCCGGAGCCTGACAACACCGCGCTGACGCAGGCGTACGCCGAGAAAACGGAACAGCGCCTGCTCGACATCGTCAGCCGCATCAGCGGAGTAGGGGAGGCGGAGATCTTCCTGACGATGGACAACGCGGGTGAGAGCGTCTATGTCAAAAACAGTGACAAAAAGACCCTCAGCATCGAGCCGAGGGTCAGGGGCGTGGTGGTGGTGTGCGAGGGCGGCGACGATCCCGTTGTCGCGTCACATGTGCTCGAAGCGGTAACGAAGGCGCTCGCCATCAGCACGGATAAGGTTTGTATCACAAAATAGGAGGACTATTATGAAGATAAAAAAACAGCATATTCTGGTATCGGCGCTGATCCTCGCGCTCGGCGCGGCAGTCTATCTCAACTGGCATTTCTCGGGGACGCCGCTCCTGTCGCAGACGTCCAAGGAGCTCGGCGCGGCGACCTATGTCAGCAAGAATGCGCGTGCGACCGCAGACGAGGTACAGACCACTGCACAGACGGACACCCCGGAGGCGGCGCTCGTAAAAGCCCGCACAGAGCGCACCCAGGCGCAGGATAAGGCGCTGAGCGAGGCGAAGAACGTGCTGGAGCTCTCCGACACCTCAGAGGAATCCAAGGCGGAGGCGGTGAGGGCGGCGACGGCGATCGAAGAACGCATCCTCGCCCAGAGCAACGTAGAGGGGATATTGACAGCGAAGGGCTTTACTTCCGTGCTGTGCTACGCGACGGATTCCGGCTGTACGGTCAGCGTGCTGAAGAAGGATATGAAGGATGATTCCGCCATGATCATCAAGGACGCCGTGCTCTCCCAGATGAAGGTGGAGTTCAACAACATCGTCATCGTGGAGGTTTAGGGGTATAAGGAATGAGGAGTTAGGAATTAGGAATTAGGAATGAATGGCGGACGCTGTCTGACCTGATTGGCAGATGATCGGAAACGTATAGATTCTATCAATAGGAATCCAAAACGCGAAGCGTTTTCCTCAACTCCTCACTTCTCAATCCTAACTGAAAAGGGACTGCTTTCGCAGTCCCTTTGTTGTGTAGTTATTCTTTTGCGGCGCTGAGCTTATCGTAGCTCTCTTTATCGACGATGACCAGCGCGGAGCGCGGGGAGACCTGCATATCGGGTGAGAAGGTGCCGATCGCCTCGGTGCCCGCTTCATCCTTATCCGCGAGGATGACCCAGCTCTCGGGGAGCTCATACTGCGACTTGATCTGCGGCTGGCAGGGGTTGTCGCTGTTGTTGATGATCACGCTGAGCATCTTCCACTCGCCCTCGGCGGTGTTCCTGAGGGTCAGGGAGATCGACTGGCCGTTGTAGACGATGTAGCCGTCGTTGACCGCCTTGGTGGTGTTGTCGCGCAGGGGAGAGAACGCCTTGCGGATCCGGATCAGACCCTTGTAGTAGTCCACCAGCTTCCTGTAGCGGACGGCGCGCGTCCAGTTGATGGAGTTGATCGAGTCGGGAGACTTGTAGGAGTTGTGGTCGCCCTGCTTGGTTCTGGCAAATTCCTCGCCCGCGAGGAAGAAGGAGATGCCCAGAGACATCAGCACCAGCACGGCGGAGAGTTCGTTCTGTCTGATATACAGCTCGTCGGTGGTGTCGAAATCGGAGCACCAGTTGGATTTGAGGATCTTATCCCAGAGGGTGAGGTTATCGTGTGCGGAGGCGTAGGTCACGCACTGGGAGGGTTCGTTCGCCCAGTTGCCGAAGGTGACGGACGAGGCGCCCATCATGCCTGCGATCACGTTGTAGGCGCTGTGGGTGGAGCCTTGGATGAAGCCCTTGCTGTCGTCGTCGGAGCCGCCCTTGATGCCGTGGCGCATATCGTCGTTGAACATGCCGATGCGGGAGGAGAGCTTCTTCGCGTTCGCCTTATTACAGCAGTCCTCGCCGGAAATGCCGTTCTCGCCGTCGTTGGCTGTCCACGGCTCGCCGTAGAGGATGATGCGCTTGTCAATCTTGTCGAGCTCCGCTCTGATCTCGTTCATGGTCTCAATATCGTGACACGCCATGAGGTCGAAGCGGAAGCCGTCGATGTGGTATTCCTCCGTCCAGTAGCGCAGGGAGTCGATCATGAACTTGCGGAACATGATCTTGTCGGTGGCGGTGACGTTGCCGCAGCCGGAGGAATTGAGGAACTTGCCGTCCTGCATGCGGAAGTAGTAGCCGGGAACGGTTTTCTCAAAGGGAGAATCCTTGGTGGAGAAAACATGGTTGTATACGACGTCCATGATAATGCCGATGCCCTCTTCATGGAGCGCCTTGACCATCTCCTTGAACTCGCGGATCCTGACCTCGCCGTGATAAGGGTCGGTGGAGTAGGAGCCTTCGGGAACGTTATAATTGACGGGATCATAACCCCAGTTATATTCAACGCCGGTGATCTCATCGACCGAGCCGAAGTCAAAAACCGGGTTCAGTTGAACGTGGGTCACGCCGAGCTTCTTGAGATAATTGACGCAGGTCGGGAAGCAGGTGAAGGGGATCACGGTGTCCTTCTCCGTGAAGGCGAGGAACTTTCCGCGGTGCTCTCTGCTGACGCCGGAGGTGTCGGAGGAGGAGAAGTCGCGCACATGCACCTCCCAGACGATCGCGTCGTTGGGCTTGTCGAGCAGGACGTGCCTGTCGTTCTCCCAGCCTTCGGGATTGGTGGACGCGAGATCGACGATCTCGGAGCGCGCGGAGTTCACGCCGACCGCCTTGGAGTAGACGTCCTGGGTCTCGTGAGTGCCCTTCTCGGTCTTGATCACATAGGTGTAATAGGTTTTGTGGAGATCGCCGTCGATGGTCGCCGACCATACGCCGGTGGTCGCGTCATAGAGCATCTGCTTGATGCCGATGACCTGTGCGCCTTCCTCATAGAAGGAGCCGGTGGTATAGAGCTTCAAAAGAACCTGTTCCGCAGAAGGCGCCCATACCTTGAAAGTCGTGCTTTCCGGTGTGTAAGTGTATCCTAAGTCGTTGCCCGGATAAGTGATGTACGCCTCGTTTTTGTTTGAATAAAAAGCGTTGGTACTCATTACTTAACCTCACTTTGATTTGGTTCACAGTTAAAAATATTTTAGCATTTTTCGGCGCGATTTTCAACCGTTAAATCCATCTTCACGCAATTTCACGCAAATTCTGTCCTTTTCTCTAAAATTTGCTGACAAATTTCGTGATTTTTCGATAATATCGTTTTACCTTTTTGTTACAGACTATGCAATTGGTTCCACGGCTGTTACTTTTTGCCGGGAGCTCCCCGATCATGTTTACAAACTGATTCTGTTGTGCTATAATAATAATGTATATCATGAATCGACAGGAGAGGGTCCCTATGTGTGAGGAAATGAAAACAATGGAAAACGAAGCGCCCGAGACCGGCGCCGGCAGAAACAAGATCTCCCGCTATAAAATGCGCGAGCAGGCGTTCTTCCTCTGCTTTGAGTCGCTGTTCTCCGACACGGAGATCGACGAGCTGGCGGATAACGCGGGCGACGCGCGGGACGAGCTGATGAGCGACTACGCCATCCTCTGCGCCAAGGGCGTGAGAGAGCACGGCGAGGAGATCGACAAGAAGATCGCCGACCACCTCAAATCCGGCTGGAAGCTGAGCCGTATCTCCAAGATCTCGCTCGCGATCCTGCGGCTTGCCGTCTATGAGATGCTCTTCGTGGAGGACGTGCCCGTGTCCGTCTCCATCAATGAAGCGGTGGAGCTCTCCAAGAAGTACACCGTGCAGGACGACACCTCCTTCATCAACGGCGTGCTCGGCGCGATCGCGAAAGAACTATGAGCGTCTATCTCGGCATCGACACCAGTAACTACACGACCTCCGTCTGCCTCTATGACAGCACGACGAACGAGGTGATCTCGAGGAGGAAGCTCCTGCCTGTCAGGGACGGCGAATTGGGACTCAGGCAGAGCGACGCGGTGTTCCATCACGTTCAGCAGTTGCCCGAGCTGTTCGAGAGCGCCTTCGCGGATTTCAAAGATGAGATCAGGGCGATCGGCGTGAGCTATGCTCCGCGCACGGCGGAGGGTTCCTACATGCCGTGCTTCACCGTCGGTCTGACGGCGGCGAGCATCCTCTCGTCCGTTCTGAAGGTTCCTGTCTATCGCTTCTCGCACCAGCAGGGGCATATCGCCGCCGCACTCTACAGCGTCGATCGGCTCGATCTGCTCCATAAAAGGCATATCGCCTTTCACGTCAGCGGCGGTACGACCGAGGCGCTCCTTGTCAACGCGGAGGACGGCTTCGTGACCACCTCTATCGCCGCTCAGACGCTCGACCTCAACGCAGGTCAGCTCATCGACCGCATCGGCGTGATGCTGGGTCTGCATTTCCCCTGCGGCAAGGAGCTCGAGAAGCTCGCGCTTTCCTGTACCGAGAAGGTCAGAGCGAGAGCGACCCTCAAGGGCATGGACTGCTGTCTCTCAGGCGGTCAGAATATAGCGGAAAAATATCTGAAAGAAGGGAAGAGCCCGGAGTTTATCGCGCGCTTTGCGATGGAGTTCGTGACCTCTGCGGTCGTCGGCATGAGCGAGAAGCTCAAAGAGCAGTACGGCGACCTGCCGTTCGTCTACGCGGGCGGCGTGATGTCCGATTCCATCATCCGCGAGAACCTGCAAAGGCGCTTTGACTGCGTGTTTGCGAAGCCCGAGTTCTCTTCCGATAACGCGGCGGGTACGGCGGTACTCGCCTTTATAAAGGATCAATGATGACTGCAACACCAACAGTTTATACGGTCTCTCAGCTCAACGCCCGCATCGCGAACCTGATCAATGCCGATCGGGAATTGCAGGCGGTTTTCGTCGAGGGAGAGCTCTCCAACGTCAATATCAACAGCAAGAGCGGACACATGTACTTCTCCGTGAAGGACAAGACCGGCGTGATCCGCGCGGTGATGTTCGCCTGGGCGATGCGCTCGCTCAGATTCAGACCCGTGGACGGGATGAAGGTCATCATGCGCGCGCAGGTGACGGTCTATGAGCCTGCGGGTCAGTACCAGCTCAGGGTCGAGGATATGCAGCCCGACGGCGTGGGCGCGCTCGCGATGCAGCTCGAACAGCTCAAGAAGAAGCTCTCTGCGGAGGGCTTGTTCGCGCAGGAGCACAAGAAGCCCATCCCCAGATTCCCGAAGGTCGTGGGCGTGATCACCTCTCCGACCGGCGCGGCGATAAGGGATATCATGAATATCCTCAGGCGGCGTTACCCTTGTGCGCGGATCGTCCTCGCGCCCGTGTTGGTACAGGGAGAGGAAGCGCCCGCTCAGATTATCAACGCCGTCAGGCTCTTTTCCGATAACAGGGCGGCTGACGTGCTGATCATCGGTCGCGGCGGCGGCTCGATGGAGGATCTGTGGGCGTTCAACGACGAGGGCTTGGCACGCGCAATCTATGACTGCGAGATCCCCGTGATCTCAGCGGTCGGTCATGAGACGGACACGACGATCTGCGACTTCGTCAGCGATCTGCGTGCGCCGACTCCATCCGCTGCGGCGGAGCTTGCCGTACCCGACAGGCTCGAGTTGACAGGGGATATCAGAGCGACCTTCCGGCGGGGCGCTGCGGCGCTGAACGCAAAGCTGAACCTGATGCAGACGGAATGTGACAGGATGAAGGCGCTTGTGCGCGCGAGAGTATCCCTCTCCGCGTTGGAGAGCCGGGCACAGACGGTGGACAGCCTTTCTGTCCGCGCGGAGAACGCGGCTCAGCGTCAGTTGAGCACGGCGGCGTCCGCGACGGCGGAGCTTGCCGCAAAGTGCGAGGCGCTCAATCCGATGGCGGTGCTCAACCGCGGCTTCGCCTACATCATGAACGGAGAGAAGAGCATGTATTCCGCACAGAACGCGAAGAAGGGCGATATCCTCGATATCACCTTAAAGGACGGAAGCATCAAGGCGGAGGTGCTCTGATCGTTTTTGTATACTTTTGTAGGGCGGGGGCTTGCTCCCGCCGTTGCTGATACGACAGGGTTAGTTTTCCGCGGAGCATATTCAAGTTCAATCTGCTTCGCCTGAAGGAATGATACAATTGAAGCGTTCGGCGGGAGCGAGCCCCCGCCCTACGATCTCATACTAAGTTTCCATTAAACGCTTTAACAAATTTATTAACGGAAAATTTCGTAGAACGAGGCGGACGACGCAGACAGGCTGTCGCCTGTCAAGGAGGACTAAAGTGTTTTAATGAAACTTAGTATCACATCTATGATTTGATTCTGAGGAATACGATGGCTTTTACACACTTGCATGTTCATAGCGAATACAGTTTATTAGACGGCGCGTGCCGCATCTCCCGCCTTGTCAAAAGGGCGAAGGAGCTGGGACAGACTGCGCTTGCAATCACCGATCACGGCGTCATGTACGGCGTGATCGACTTTTATCGGGAATGTAAGAAGCAGGGAGTCAAGCCGATCTTGGGCTGTGAGGTCTACGTCGCGGCGCGCTCCCGCTTCGATAAAACCTTTGAGCTTGACCGCGAATACTACCATCTGATCCTCCTGTGCGAGAACGAGCAGGGCTACCGCAACCTGATCAAGCTCGTCTCCGCAGGCTTCATCGACGGCTTCTATAACAAGCCCCGCATCGACCGCGAGCTGATCGAACGGTATCATGAGGGGCTGATCTGCCTGTCCGCGTGTATGTCGGGCGAGGTGCCCAAGCGCCTGCTCTCCGGCGACTACGCGGGCGCCGTGGAGGTCGGGCGGTATTATCAGAGCGTTTTCGGCAGGGAGAACTACTTCATCGAATTGCAGGATCACGATATCCCCGAGCAGAAGTCGCTGAACCCTCAGCTCATCCGCGTCGCGCGGGAGCTGGGCGCGGGTCTTGTCGTGACGAACGACTGCCATTATATCCGCAAGGAGGACAGCGCCCTGCATGATATCCTCCTCTGCATCCAGACGAACTCCACCGTCAACGACCGCAAGATGGGCTTTGAGACGGAGGAATTCTACCTCAAAAGCGAGGACGAGATGCGCGAGAGGTTTCGCGATCTTGATGAAGCCTTTGAGAACACGATGCGGATCGCTGAGCGCTGTAACGTGGAGATCGAATTCGGCAAGCGCAAGCTCCCCGACTTCACCACTCCGAACAACGAGGATCACTATACCTATTTTCGCAGGAAGTGCTACGAGGGACTCTACCGCAGATACGGTGATGCTCCCGACAGCTCGCTGACAGACAGGCTCGAATACGAGCTCTCCGTCATTCAGCGGATGGGCTTTGTCGACTACTTCCTGATCGTCAACGACTTTGTGCAGTACGCGAAGAGCCGCGATATCCCGGTAGGTCCCGGACGTGGCTCGGGCGCGGGGTCGCTCTGCGCCTACTGCATCGGCATCACCGGCATCGACCCGATCAAGTACGACCTGCTGTTCGAGCGCTTTCTCAACCCGGAGCGCGTGAGCATGCCGGACTTCGATATCGACTTCTGCAAGGAGCGCCGGGGCGAGGTCATCGACTATGTCATCCGCAAGTACGGCGCGGATCATGTGGCGCAGATCGTCGCCTTCGGCACGATGCAGGCGCGCGGCGCTGTGCGTGACGTCGGGCGCGTGATGGACGTCCCCTATGCGACGGTCGATAAGATCGCCAAGATGATCCCTTTCTCGGTCAATATGACCATTGACAAGGCACTGGAGCTTTCTCCCGACCTTCGCAAGAGCTGTGAGCAGGATGAAACGGTGAAGAAGATCGTCAGCATCGCGCGCGAGCTGGAGGGCGTGCCGCGCAATATCACCATGCACGCGGCGGGCGTCGTCATCACCGACCGCCCCGTCAGCGATTATGTGCCCCTTTCAAAGTCCGACGACGCTGTCGTCACCCAGTTCACGATGACCACCCTCGAGGAACTTGGCCTTTTGAAGATGGACTTTCTCGGTCTGCGTAACCTCACCGTTATCCATGACGCAGAGACGATGATCCGCGCGAGCGTTCCCGATTTCTCGATCGACGATATCAACTATTCCGATAAAGCGGTCTACGACATGATCTCCACCGGGTACACCGACGGCGTGTTTCAGTTTGAGAGCGGCGGGATGAAGAACGTCCTCGTCCAGCTCAAGCCGGATAAGCTGGAGGATCTGATCGCTGTCCTCTCACTCTACCGTCCCGGCCCGATGGATTCTATCCCGACCTATATCCGCAACCGCCATGATCCCACGCGGATCACCTATAAGCACCCGCTCTTAGAGCCGATTTTGAACGTCACGAACGGCTGTATCGTTTATCAGGAGCAGGTCATGCAGATCTTCCGCACCCTCGCGGGCTATTCCCTCGGACGCGCCGATATCGTGCGCCGCGCCATGAGCAAGAAGAAGCACGACGTGATGGAGAAGGAGAAGCAGATCTTCATCCACGGTCTTGTCAACGACAGAGGAGAGGTGGAGGTCGAAGGGTGTCTGAGGCGCGGTATCGACGAGCAGACGGCGCTGTCCGTATTCGCGCAGATGGAGAGCTTCGCTTCCTATGCCTTCAACAAGAGCCATGCCGCCGCTTATGCCGCCGTGAGCTACCAGACCGCCTACCTCAAATGCCGCTATCCGCGCGAGTACATGGCGGCGCTGCTGTCCTCTGTGATCGACAGCCAGAACAAGACCGCCGTGTATATCAGCGAGTGCCACCGACTGGGGATCTCCGTGCTCCCGCCGAGCGTCAATGAGAGCGACAGCAAGTATACCGTCTCAAACGGTCATATCCGCTTCGGTCTCTCCGCGGTGAAAAATCTCGGGCTTGCCTTCATCCACGCAATCATACAGGAGAGAAAGCTCAAGCCCTACGCCTCCTTCTATGATTTTTGCAGAAGGCTCAACGGCAAGGGGCTGAACGCCCGCGCTCTCGAGAGCCTGATCAAATGCGGCGCGTTGGATCACCTCGGCTACAACCGCCGCCAGATGCTTACCGTCTCCAAAACGGTGCTCGATGACCTCGAGTACGACCGCAGAAAGGGCGGCGCGGGTCAGATCTCGCTCTTCGATATGGGCGGCGACGTGACGCAGGGCGATGAGATCGCCGTGCCCGAGCTGGAGGACTTCCCGCTGATCGAGCGCCTGAACATGGAGAAGGAAATGGCGGGCATGTACCTGAGCGGTCACCCGCTGGACGAGTACGCTCCCTACAGCGAGGCAGTTCACGCCGACCGCATCAGTGACATCCTGAATACGGATAACGACCGTTACCATGACCGCGACAAGGTGCGCCTGGTAGCGGCAGTCAATAAGAATAAAACGCAGATCACGCGGAACAATAAGATGATGGCGTTCGCTGATGTGGAGGATCGCTTCGGCACCTGCGAGATCATCGTGTTCCCGAACGTCCTCGATCAATCGCGCGACGCGCTGTATATCGGCGCGGTCGTGGAGATCGAAGGCACGCTGAGCGTGAAGGAGGAAGAGGAGCCGAAGGTGCTCGCCGACAGCATTCGCCTTTTACCGCCCGCTGATGAATTAGAGCTCCCGACGCCGCAGAAGCAGGCTGTCAAGCCCGCGCCGCAGCCTCCCGTCAACCGGGAGCAGAAGCTCTATCTGAGGGTGCCGTCCCTGAACAGCAGAGAGTATCTGAAGGCGAAAAACATCCTCGAGATCTTCCGCGGAAATACCAAGGTCATCTTCTATCTGAGCGAGACCCGCCAACAGGTGCTCGCGCCCGCGTCACTGTGGACGGCGCTGAACCCGACGATGGTCGGGGAGCTGCGTTATCAACTCGGGGAAGAGAATGTTATTGTGAAATAATTGCAAGAAATTTATTGAAATACTTGATTCTTTGTGCAAGTTTGTATTATAATAGTATGCGTAATATTTTATCTTTCCGCAGAGAAAGAAGTTTTCCAGAGGGAAACAGGAGGTTTTCATATGGCTAAATCATTGGCAGTTTTAACAAGCGGCGGCGACGCTCCGGGCATGAATGCCGCAGTCAGAGCGGTCGTCAGAGCCGGTATTTACAACGGCTTCAAGGTTTACGGCGTTTATAAGGGCTACAACGGTCTTTTGAACGGCGACGTACAGGAAATGAACCTACGTTCCGTTTCCGATATCCTCAGCCGCGGCGGTACGATCCTGTACACCGCGCGCAGCAAGAAGTTCATGCAGCTCGAGTACCAGGAGCAGGCGGCGGAGTACTGCCGTTCTCTGGATATCGAAGGTCTGGTCGTGATCGGCGGCGACGGTTCCTTCCGCGGCGCGAGAGCGCTCTCCAACCAGGGTATCCCCTGTGTGGCGCTCCCCGGTACGATCGACAATGATATCGCCTGCTCCGATTACACCATTGGCTTCGATACCGCGATGAACACCGCTGTCGAGATGATCGACAAGATCCGTGACACTGCACAGAGCCACGACCGCTGCTCCGTCGTAGAGGTCATGGGCCGTCACTGCGGCGACATCGCGCTGGAGACCGGTATCGCCGTCGGCGCGACCGCGATCCTCGTTCCCGAGGTCGAGTTCGATCTTGAGAAGGACGTCATCTCCCGCATCTATGAGCAGAAGGACACCGGCAAGAAGCACTTCATCATCATCGTCGCTGAGGGCGTCGGCGGTTCTCAGGATATCTCCCATTACATCCAGCACCGCACCGGCATCGAGACCCGCGCGACCATCCTCGGTCACGTTCAGCGCGGCGGTTCTCCCTCCTTGCGCGACCGCGTCACGGCGACCAAGATGGGCGTCGCGGCGGTCGAGCTTCTGACCAAGGGCGTCGGCAATCGCGTGATCGCGTCCAGAGACGGCAAGATCGTTGATTTCGATATCACCGAGGCGCTCGATATGCCGCGTGTATTCAACAAGGAACTGTACGAGATTTCGATGAAGGTTTCCATCTGAGCCGCTTCGATCAGATAAATGGGTATCAAGTATTATTATAACTTCTGCGCCGCCGCCCTGGACGACGCCGATATGGGCAGCGACATCCTTTCCGCTGTGCGCAAAAGCTATTTCAACGAATATGACAGAATCCGCGACAAGATCACCGTCGACAGCGCGGGCGAATCCCTGTCCTATGAATACGATATCGAGAAGGATAAGCCCCTGCGCTGGATCGTCAGAGACGGTGCGGGCAGGATCGTGCAGGAGGTAAAGCCCGCCGAGAGCGGACGGTACTACCTCTGCTGTTACCGCAGAGAAGCGCTCTTTAAGCGCCTCTTGTTCAGCAAGCTGCACACCCTTCTGCGCGTGGAGTATACCGACGGGACGGGCGCTGTCTGCTGTGCGGTCGAACCGCGCAAGGTCAACGGCGAGGTGCGCCTGCTCTACACCGCAAAGGAGCTTTCCGAGCCGCTCATTCTGACGCAAATGCCCGAGGTCTCCGGCACAGGCTATGACGTGCGGATCACCGAAATGGTGCAGAGAGAGTTCCCCGATAACATGGTCGTCGCGTCCACCAACGAGGGAGTCGTGCGCTTTCTCTCGGATGAACAGCTCGCGCGGTATCAGGCGTTTGTCGAGAAATGCCGGCTGGAGCTGAGTCAGGAGACTGAGGAGAGCTTCATCGGGGAGGACGCGCCCCTGTACCATAAGATCAACGCGAAGGACTTCAACGTCAAGCGCAATCTTTCCTCGTCCCTCGATATCACGAAGGCGCAGGACTTCGACGCGGAGGCGTCGTCTGAGCCTGTCGAACAGACGGAAGAACTGACCGAGACCGTCGAGACGGAGAATGAGACTACCCCCGAGATCGCGGAAGCTGTCGAGGAGACAGTCGAAGAGATCAGCGAGGAGACAGAGACCGCCATCAAGCCCGATAAGCTCATCATGGCTGACGGCGCGCAGTACAGCTACTACGGCCCGCTGGATGAGAACGGCAGCCGCTCCGGCTTCGGCAGAACGCTGACCGATCTCGGCAGGACTGCATATGAGGGCGAGTACGTCAACGACAAGCGCTCCGGCAAGGGCGCGTACTATTACAAGGACGGCTCCCTTTGCTACAGCGGCGAATGGGCGGAGAACGTCCGCCACGGTATCGGCGTCGGCGTCAGCGCGCGCGACGGTTCGATCCACGTCGGCCGCTTCGTCAACAACAAGCCCGAGGGCAACGGCGTGCGCGTCAGTGCGGACGGCTCGGTGAAGTTCGTCTGCAAGCAGCTGGAGAACGGCTCCACCGTGCTGATGAATTATCTGCCCGACGACACCGTGCTGATCTCCCGATATGACGCGAAGGGCAGGAAGATCGGAGAAAAAACGATCTCGCTCTCCGATTGTTTTTCATAAAATTTATTTTTCTGAGCATACTATTACCGTCGCTTTACGCGGCGGTAATATTTGTATATAGGAGATAGTTTTATGAAAAGATTGACAGCGCTGCTGATGGCGGCGGTATTGACGGCGGCGCTCCTGTGCGGCTGTATGCAGGAGGCTAAGAGCGATATGAAGAGCGCGGCTTCCGAGTTCGTGAACAGCCTGCAGGGGAACAGCGCCACCGAGGTGAAGGATCGCGACCTGCCTCTCCCGACAGAGTCGGACGCTGAGAACATGAGCCCGACCGAGGATGATTCCGTGATGGATCAGATCGCGACCGAGATGCAGGATATGGTGGAGAACGGAGAGGTCTCCGACGGCGACGGCAACGTCGGTGAGCTGGAAAACGGCGACGGCGACGCTAATATCGACGAGGAAGCCGCCGAGAACGCGCAGGCGCGTGTCTCCGCGGACAGCTACCCCGACGATAACGAATAAGCAGGAACACTTCCTGCTTTTACATAGGCACGCGTGCCGTTTTCTTTATATGCTCAATAGACAATTTGTGCAGGATATGTTATAATGCCGAAAACGGAGGGATACATATGGCTTCTACAAAGGATTATCTCGATTACATCCTCGAACAGCTCAGCGGGCTTTCCGATATCTCCCATCGCGCGATGATGGGGGAGTACATCTTGTATTATCAGGGCAAGGTGATCGGCGGTATCTATGACAACCGCTTTCTGATCAAGCCCACGAAGTCGGCGAAGGCGCTCCTGCCGAACGCGCCGCTGGAGCTCCCTTATGAGGGCGCGAAGGAGATGCTGCTCGTGGAGGATATCGAGGACAGAGAACTGCTCGAAAACCTGCTCAACGCGATGGTCGACGAGCTCCCCGCACCCAAGAAAAGGAAATGATCACACAGAAGAACGCACTGCCGCAGACACGACAGTGCGTTTCAGTCTGTAGAAAAAGTGTCATCCTGAACGAAGTGAAGGATCTTTAAACTGCATAAAACCTAAGATTCTTCGCTGCGCTCAGAATGACAATTCACCTTTTCGATACACTAAAACGCACTGCCGCAGACACGACAGTGCGTTTTCTTATATCACCTTCTCTAAATCGAGCTTGAGCTTGCCGATGATCTTTTTTTCTAATCGAGAAATATAAGACTGGGAGATTCCCAGCAGGTCGGCGACTTCCTTCTGCGTATGCTCCTTGTTGCCATTGAGGCCGAAGCGCAGCTCCATGATCATCGCCTCGCGCGTGTTCAGGCGGCTGACCGCCTCCATGAGCTGGCTGATCTCCACCTCCTGTTCGATGTCTGCGCTGACGGTGTCGCTGTCGGAGCCTAAGATATCGCTGAGAAGGAGCTCGTTGCCGTCCCAGTCGGTGGAGAGCGGCTCCTCGATCGAGACCTCATACTTGCTCTGGGCGGTCTTTCTCAGGAACATGAGGATCTCGTTCTCGATACAGCGGGAGGCGTAGGTCGCGAGCTTGATGTTGCGGTCGGGCGAGAAGGTGTTGACCGCCTTGATCAGCCCGATCGTCCCGATGGAGATCAGATCTTCGATGTTGATGTTGCTGTTCTCGAACTTCTTCGCGATATACACCACCAGCCGCAGGTTGTGGACGATCAGCGGCTCGCGGGCTTTCTCGTCGCCGTCGCGGATCTTCTGCATGATGATGGCTTCCTCGTCCTTTGTGAGCGGGGGAGGGAGCGCGCCGGCGCTGTTGATGTAGTAGACGGAGTTTGAGAGCAGGATGAAGCGGAGCTTGAAGAGGATGTTGCGAAGGAGTTGCATATGATCACCTTACGATTTCTGAATTGATGATAGCTTGAAAATTGCGGTCGTTCACATCGGCTGACGCGATATAAACGGATTTGGTAACGGGATCCTTGCCGATCGTCACGCTGTCCGCCTTCACGGCATACAGCAGGGACGAGCCGGAGAGCGTAGAGCAGGGGATGACCCTTTTCGGCGCGTCCTCCGTGATCGTGAAGATGCTCTTGTCCGCGATGATGACGGGCGAGGAGGAGAACGGCTCGACCACGCTGCACCCGGTGTCGATCTTCCCGATACAGGCGTATTCGCGGTTTTCTACCGTGAAGCGGAGATTGACAACGGTATTTTTAATTCTTTCAAAGAATAATTTATGAAGCAGCAGCAGGAGCGCGTAGATGACCCCCGTGAGCAGGAGCAGCAGGAGCGGGTTGATCTGTAAATAGACGATATCGTTGTAGATCAGCATGTTCGGCGGTCGGACGAGCTGGTAGAAGAGGATCGTCACGCCGCAGTAGAACGCCGAGACCGCGAGGGTGACGGCGGTCGCTTTGAGGTACTCCTTTCCGGAGTGAAAGCCGAAGGCGACCGTCGTGACCGCCGCCGAGGACAGCAGGCGTATCAGGATGGGCAGGAGCGTCCCGCCCCTTCCGATGAAGATGCTCAGCGCGAACAGCGCTCCGACAAAGGAGCCGAGCAGCAGCCGCCAAAGGCGCACGTCGCGCTTTAAGAGCTTCTGCGCCGTCAAAAGCACGGCATAATCCAGCACGGTATTGATAAAAATAAGAACGTCAACATATACTGTCACGATACCCACCGCTGTTATTATCGCACAAGCTCTCTGCGCTTCCTGTCAAAGCGGCTATGCGCTTAATTGTAATAATCGCAAAGGGGAGGGAGAATTCCCGATTTGCTTCATGGATGCTGTACTTTTTTTGCGGGTGATAACGGAATCGGGGCATTTTTTGACTTTTGCCCAGAATCTTGCAAAAAACATTTGACTTGGTGTCACTTTAAGGGTATTATGAAGAAGTATTATATCATGATCAACAAGATGGTGGTGATTAGATGGCATTATCCACAATAGATAGGGTCAGAGCAGCTGAGACCAAGGCGAGCGAGGACTACGCCGCGGCGCAGGCGCAGGCGCAGCAGATCCTCACCGACGCCGACGCTCAGGCGCAGGAGCTGATCGCCAAGGCGAAGGCGAAGGCAAAGGCGCTCGACGACCGTGCTGTCGCAGAGGCGCACGTCCGCGCGGATGAGGTCGTCAGCAAGCGCAAGGCGGAGGCTGAAGCCCAGGCGCAGGCGCTCTCCGAAAAGACGATGAAGCTCAGACAAAACGTGATCAATAAACTGATTCAGGAGACCTTGTTATCTTAGGCTCCCTTTGGTAAAGGTGAGATTCTGTCCAAAACTTGTTTTGGCAAACAGAATCCATACACCGGAGAGCTGTCATCGAATCTTTTTGATGACTGAGGGATTGCATAGTTGATTGAGCGGACAAAGTCCGTGAGAAACGATTTTCGCAGTAAGGAGGAGCATCATGGCTATGCTCAAAATGCAGCGCATCAACGTCTACGCGCTGCTCGAATACTGCAAGGATATCCTGGAGCTGCTGCAGCGGCGCGGCGTGATGGAGATCGAGAACGTCAACATAGAGGACAGCGTTTTCTATAAGGGCGACACCTCGATCTATCAGGCGCAGTACGCCCGCAACGCGGCTACCGCAACCGAAGCCCGGGAGATACTCGGACGCTACGCGCCGCAGAAGAAGGGACTGCTCAGCTCCTTCAAGGGACGCGAACGCCTGACAAAGGACGAGTATGACGCCCTGGTCGATGAATCGCAGGATATCCTTCGTATCGCTTACGATATCATATCGTATCAAAAGAATATCGACATGAACCTTGCGGAGAAGGTCAAGTATGAAGCCCAGCTCGAGGCGGTCGCGCCGTGGCTGAGTCTGGACGTGCCGATGAGCTTCACCGGCACCTCCGGCACGAGGGCGTTCATCGGCAAGTTCTCCGCGCGAAAGACCTCGACGGATATCGTCACGGAGCTCGCCGAGCTGATCCCGGAGGTCGAGGGTATCGACGTGGAGATCATCCACAGCGACGAGAACCAGACCTGCGTCTTCGTGCTGACATGCACGAAGGACGCCGAGGCGGTGTCCGACGCGCTGAGAAGGATCGGCTTTGAGTATCCGTCCTACGTCTGCAAGGTCGTCCCCAAGGAGCGCGAGAAGGAGATCAACCGCCACATCAATAACCGCGACGGCAGGATCCTTGAGAATGAAAAGAATATCAAGGCGCTCGAGAAATACTATCAAAAGCTCGAATTCTTGGAGGACTACTTTGTGATGAAGGCGGATCGCTACGCCGTCTACGACGATATCACGACCTCTAATCATACCTTCGTCCTCTCGGGCTACATCCCCGAGCCGGACGCTCCCGATCTGAAAAAGACCCTGGAGGAGCAGTACGGTGCGGAGGTCGAGCTGGAGGAAGCGACCAACGCCGACGCGCCGGTGAAGCTGAAAAACAACAAGTTCGCCGAGCCGGTCGAGGGTGTCCTCGCGTCCTACAGCTATCCCGACCGCCACGAGGCCGACCCGACCTCCGTGATGGCGATTTTCTACTACATCTTCTTCGGCATGATGTTCTCCGACGCGGGCTACGGCATCGTGATGGCGCTCGCCTGCGGGATCATGCTCTTGAAGTTCAAGAATATGGAAGCGGGCTTGAAACGCTCGATGAAGATGTTCTTCTGGTGCGGCGTGTCGACGACCTTCTGGGGCTTGATGTTCGGCTCCTTCTTCGGCGACGCGGTCTCGGTGATCAGCAACACCTTCTTTCACACCCCGCCGCCGAATATCCCGGGTCTGGTCGTTCCGATCTGGTTCAACCCCGTTACGGATCCCATGCAGATGCTGATGTTCTCCTTCCTCTTCGGTATCATCCATCTGTTCGCGGGTCTCGCGATCATGGCGTATAACGATATCAGGCATAAGGAGTATATGGCTGTCATCTATGACGTGATCAGCTGGTATCTTCTGGTCGGCGGCGCGATTTTAGCGCTTTTGACGATGGATATGATGGGCGATATCGCAGGCTTTGTCCTGCCGCCTGTTTTCATGAAGATCGGCGGGATTATGGCGGCTGTCGGCGCGGCGATCATCCTGCTCTTTGCGGGCAGGGAGAGCAAGAACCCTGTCAAGCGACTTTTGAAGGGCGCCTACGGTCTCTACGGCGCGACCGGCTATCTCAGCGATATCCTCTCCTACAGCCGACTGCTGGCGCTGGGACTTGCGACCGGCGTGATCGCGCAGGTGTTCAATCAGATCGGTTCCATGATGGGCGACGGCGTGATCGGTGTGATCCTGTTCACGCTGATCTTCCTGATCGGTCACGGTCTGAATATCGGCATCAACGCTCTGGGAGCGTATGTGCATACGAACCGCTTGCAGTTCGTTGAATTCTTCGGTAAGTTCTATAAAGGCGGCGGACGCGAGTTCAAGCCGTTCCAAATCAATACAAAGCATTATACAGTCAAGGAGGACAAATAATATGTCAGAGTTTTTTCAGAATTCAGGTTTATTCTTCGCGCTTCTCGGCGCGGCTCTCGCTACGCTGATGGCGGGTATCGGTTCTGCGATCGGCGTCGGTAAAGCCGGCGTTGCCGCTGCGGGCGTTCTGGCGGAGGAACCCTCTCTCTTCGGTAAGGTGCTGATCTTCCAGCTTCTTCCTGCGACCCAGGGTATCTACGGACTTCTGGTCGGCTTCCTGATTCTCTCTAACGTCGGTCTCATCGGCGAGCCGAAGGACATCTCCGGTCTGCAGGGCTTGCTGTACTTTGCCGCTTCTCTGCCGATTGCGTTCGCGGGTTTGTATTCCGCGATCCATCAGAGTAAGTGTGCTGTCGCCGGTATCTCCACGATCGCCAAGAAGCCCGACCAGTTCGGTAAGGCGATCATCCTCCCCGCAATGGTAGAGACCTACGCGATCTTGGCGCTGCTGATCTCCATTCTGGCGATCTTCGGCATCGCGGCAATGTAATCGGAGAAAAATATGTCCGGTATTGATAAGATCATTGAACAGATCGAGCTGGATTCCCGGCACGTCTGCGACTCCGTGACGGATGAAGCGCGCCGGAAGGCTGACGCGATCCTCTCACAGGCACAGCAGAAGGCGCAGGATATCGTCGACGAGGGCAAGGCGCAGACTGCCGCCCGCGTGGAGAATATCAAGAAGCGCGGAGATTCCGCCGCCGATCTGGAGGAGAAGCGTATTCTCCTCAATACGAAACAGCGCATCATTTCCGAGATGCTCCGCACAGGGCTCTCGGAGGCGAAGGCGCTCCCCGATAACGAATATTTCGACCTGATCGCGGGCATGGTGGAGAAAGCCTCCATGCCGCAGGACGGCGTGATCCGCTTCGGACAGAAGGATCTCAGCCGCATGCCCGCCGACTTCATGGGCAGGCTGAATTCCGTCTGCAAGGGCACGCTGGTGCTCGCTAAGGACGCCGCAGATATCGACGCGGGCTTCATCCTCGTCTACGGCGGCATCGAGCAGAACTGTTCCTTTGACGCGATCTTCACCGGCGAGAGGGAGGAGCTCTCCGACCGCGCCGGCAAGCTGTTGTTCGGATAAGGAGGATGAAGATGCAGCAGGATTACACATATGCTGTGGCTCGTATCCGATTTCGTGAGACAAAGCTTCTGTCGGATGCGGATATCGCTTCTCTGAACGCCGCGCCCGATGAAGGCGCCGCGATGCGCCTGCTCCGCGACAAGGGCTGGGGCGATAATACCGCTGACCTTGATGCAGAGGAGCTGCTCGCTTCTGAGAGAGAGAAGCTCTGGGACTTCATCGGCGAGGTCATCCCCGAGAAGGAAGCGTTCAGCTTCTTGAACGTCCCGAGCGACTACCATAACCTCAAGGTAGCGGTCAAGTGCGTGATCCGCGATATAAAGCCCGAGGGTCTGTTCCTCTACAACGCGCCCACCGACCCGGACGCGCTCTATGAAGCGCTCAAAATGCGCGATTATGAAGCGCTCCCGGAGCACCTCAGAGAGCTCGGCAAGGACGCGACCTCCGTCCTTTTGCAGACCTCCGACGGTCAGCTCTGCGATATCGTGATCGACAAGGCGTGCATGGAGCATATCCGCCGTCTGGGAAAGGAAGCGGAGAACGAGATCGTGCAAAAGTACTGCGAGCTGTTCGTCGCCTCCGCGGATATCAAGATCGCTGTCAGAAGCGCCAAGACCGGCAAGTCCATCGATTTCATCCGCCGCGCGATGGCGGAGTGTGATACGCTGGACGCTCAGAAGCTCGCCCAAGCCGCTTCTCTTAGCTACAGCGATATCATCGCCTATCTTTCGACGACGGAATACAGCTCTGCGGTCGAGGCGATCTCGACCTCGATGTCCGCGTTTGAAAAATGGTGCGACGATCATCTGACCGCGCTGCTCCGCTCCCAGAAGTGGGAGCCGTTCGGCTTCGGACCCGTGGTGGCGTATATTCTCGCGCGTGAGAATGAGATCAAGGCGGTGCGCCTGATCCTCTCCGCCAAGCACAACGGCATCCCGGAAGAGATCGTCAAGGAAAGACTGAGGAAGATGTATGTCTGACAGAATTGCAGCAGTAGGGGATAAGGAGAGCGTGTACGGCTTCGCCGCGCTCGGCCTTGACACCTACTTCACCGATCCCCGCGAGGACAGCACAGCCATGTTCAAGAGACTGTGCCAGAGCGGGAACTACAGCATTATTTATGTGACCGAGGCGGCGGCTGTCGCTCTCGAAAAGGAAATAGAGAAGTATCGCTCCGAGCCTTCTCCCGCCATCATCCTGATACCCGGCGTATCGGGCAACACGGGCGAGGGACTCAGCGCCGTGCGCGTCTCCGTAGAGAAAGCCGTCGGCAGTGATATCTTTAATGAGTGATCAGTGGTCAGTGATCAGTGATCAGATATTTGTGAATGTAAACAGTAGAAGTGCGAAGTGGTGAGCTATTGAAGAATAAGCTTATCGTAAATGTGGTTTTTCTAATCACTGACCACTGACCACTAACCACTAATAAAGGATTGATTCGATATGAGTACAGGTGTTATTAAGAAGGTAGCGGGTCCGCTGGTCGTCGCCGACGGTATGCGCGACTGCAACATGTTCGACGTCGTGCACGTCTCGAACATGAACCTGATCGGCGAGGTCATCGAAATGCACGGCGACCGCGCGTCCATCCAGGTGTATGAGGAGACCTCGGGTCTCGGACCCGGCGAGCCTGTCGTATCTACCGGCAGCCAGCTCTCCGTGGAGCTAGGCCCCGGTCTGATCGAGAGTATCTACGACGGCATCCAGCGCCCGCTGGACGATATCATGAAGATCAGCGGCAACAACCTCAGCCGCGGCGTCTCCGTACCCGCCTTGAAGCGCGATAAGGTATGGCAGTTCAAGGCGACTGCTTCCGTCGGCGATAAGGTAGAGGAGGGCGACGTCATCGGTAACGTCCAGGAGACCGATATCGTCCTGCATAAGATCATGGTGCCCAAGGGTATGGGCGGCGTGGTCAGGGAGATCAAAAGCGGCGAGTACAAGGTCACCGATACCGTCGCCGTCGTCGAGAGCGAGAACGGCGAGCGCCGTGAGCTGACTCTCATGCAGAAGTGGCCTGTGAGAATCGGCAGACCCTATAAGCAGAAGCTCTCTCCCGATATGCCGCTGATCACCGGTCAGCGCGTCATCGACACGCTGTTCCCGATCGCGAAGGGCGGCGTCGCGTCCGTTCCCGGACCGTTCGGCTCGGGCAAGACCGTCGTCCAGCACCAGCTCGCGAAGTGGGCGGAGGCGGATATCGTCGTCTACATCGGCTGCGGCGAGCGCGGCAACGAGATGACCGACGTTTTAAACGAGTTCCCGGAGCTGCTTGACCCGAAAACCGGTCACAGCCTGATGGAGCGTACAGTCCTGATCGCAAACACCTCCGATATGCCCGTTGCGGCGCGTGAGGCTTCTATCTATACCGGTATCACCATCGCGGAGTACTTCCGCGATATGGGCTATTCCGTCGCGCTGATGGCGGATTCCACCTCCCGCTGGGCGGAGGCTCTTCGTGAGATGTCCGGTCGACTGGAGGAGATGCCCGGTGAAGAGGGCTATCCCGCCTACCTCGGCTCGCGTCTGGCGCAGTTCTATGAGCGCGCGGGTCGCGTCATCACCTTAGGCTCCAAGGAGCAGGAAGGCTCCCTCTCTGTCATCGGCGCGGTATCGCCTCCCGGCGGCGATATCTCCGAGCCGGTCTCTCAGGCGACCCTGCGTATCGTCAAGGTGTTCTGGGGTCTGGACGCGGGGCTTGCGTATAAGCGCCATTTCCCGGCGGTCAACTGGCTGACCTCCTACTCGCTGTACGTCGACACGATGGCGAACTGGTTCAAGGAGAACGTCGCCGAGGACTGGATGGATCTCAGAGCACGCTTGATGGCTCTGTTGCAGGAGGAAAGCGAGCTCGAGGAGATCGTCAAGCTCGTCGGTATGGACGCTCTGTCCGACACCGACCGCATCAAGCTCGAGGCCGCCCGCTCCATCCGCGAGGACTTCCTCCATCAGAACGCCTTCCATGAGGTCGACACCTATTCGTCCCTCAAGAAGCAGTATCACATGATGCAGCTCGTCATGGCGTACTTCGACAAGAGCACCGAAGCGCTCAAGCAGGGCGCGAACCTCAATTTGCTGATCAACATGCCGATCCGTGAGCGTATCGGTCGTTTCAAGTACGTCCACGAGGATGAGATCGAGCAGAATTATCAGGATATTCTCTACAATCTCGACGTAGATATCAATAACATCATCAAGAAGGGGGATGAGTAAGATGCCGAAGGAATACAGAACTATCGAAGAAGTAGCGGGTCCTCTGATGCTCGTCAAGGGCGTCTCCGACGTCAGCTACAACGACCTCGGCGAGATCGAACTCTCCTCCGGCGAGGTCAGACGCTGTAAGGTGCTGGAGATCAACGGCGAGGACGCGCTTGTCCAGCTCTTTGACTCCGCCGCCGGCATCAACCTCTCGAACTCCAAGGTGCGCTTTTTAGGCAAGTCCATGGAGCTGGGCGTGTCCACCGACATGCTCTCCCGCGTATTCGACGGCATGGGCAAGCCCATCGACGGCGGCCCCGATATCCTGCCCGTCAAGCGCATGGATATCAACGGTCTGCCGATGAATCCGTACGCGAGAAACTACCCGCAGGAGTTCATCCAGACGGGCGTTTCCGCGATCGACGGACTGAACACGCTGGTTCGCGGTCAGAAGCTCCCGATCTTCTCCGCTTCCGGTCTGCCGCATGCACAGCTTGCCGCCCAGATCGCGCGTCAGGCGAGAGTGCGCGGCACCGACGAGCAGTTTGCCGTCGTGTTCGCCGCTATGGGTATCACCTTTGAAGAATCCAACTACTTCATCGAGAGCTTCAAGGAGACGGGCGCGATCGACCGTACCGTCATGTTCGTGAACCTCGCGAACGACCCCGCGATCGAGCGTATCTCCACCCCGCGTATGGCGCTGACCGCCGCGGAGTATCTCGCCTTTGAAGCGGATATGCACGTTCTGGTCATCATGACCGATATCACCAACTATGCCGACGCCCTGCGCGAGGTCTCTGCCGCGCGTAAGGAAGTCCCCGGCCGCCGCGGTTATCCCGGCTATATGTATACCGACCTTGCGACCCTGTACGAGCGCGCAGGCCGTCAGAAGGGCAAGAAGGGCTCGATCACGCTGATTCCGATCCTCACCATGCCCGAGGACGACAAGACCCACCCGATCCCTGACCTGACCGGCTACATCACTGAGGGTCAGATCATCCTCTCGCGCGAGCTGTATCGCAAGAATATCGCGCCGCCGATCGACGTTCTGCCGTCCCTGTCCCGTTTGAAGGATAAGGGTATCGGCGAGGGCAAGACCCGCGCCGACCACGCGAACACCATGAATCAGCTCTTCTCCGCCTATGCGCGCGGCAAGGATGCGAAGGAGCTCATGGTCATCCTGGGTGAATCCGCCCTGACGGATATCGACAAGCTCTACGCGCAGTTTGCCGACCGCTTTGAGAAGGAGTACGTCTCCCAGGGCTATGAGACCAACCGCTCGATCGAGGAGACCCTCGACCTCGGCTGGGAGCTGCTGAGGATTCTTCCCAGAAGCGAACTGAAACGTATCGACGACAAGTTCCTCGATATGTACTACGAAAAGAAGTGAACAGTATACAGCGATCAGTGATCAGTGAAGGGCGGGACACCCGCACCCGATCTGTTATCACTGACCGCTAAACACTGACCACTGACCACTACTAAAGGACTGATACCATGGCTGTCAAGCAGGTCAACCCGACCCGTATGGAGCTGACACGGCTCAAGAAAAAACTGAATACGGCTACCCGCGGTCATAAGCTCCTCAAGGATAAACGCGACGAGCTGATGCGGCGCTTCCTCGAGATGGTGCGCGAGAATCGCACCCTTAGAATGAAGGTCGAGGAGGAGCTCAAGAAGGCAAACGGCAATTTTGTGCTCGCCAAGGCCGCAATGAGTGACGAAACGCTGAAGGCGGCGCTGCTTGCTCCCAAGCAGGAGGTCTATGTCAGCACCTCGTACCGCAACGTCATGAGCGTGGATATCCCTGTCTTTGACACCACCACCCGCACGCCCGACCCGAACGACATCTATTCCTACGGCTTCGCGTTCACGTCCTCCGAGCTCGACGACGCGGTGAAGTCCCTCGCGGATATCCTGCCCGATCTGATCAAGCTCGCCGAGATCGAGAAAAGCTGTCAGCTCATGGCGGACGAGATCGAAAAGACCCGCCGTCGCGTCAACGCGCTCGAGCACGTCATGATTCCCGAGACGCAGGAGCAGATCCGCTATATCACCCGCAAGCTCGACGAGAACGAACGTTCCACCCAGACCCGCCTGATGAAGGTCAAGGACATGATGCTCAAGGAAGCGCACGGGTATTGATGATATCGATTCTGTAGGGCGGGGCTTGCTCCCGCCTTACGAAAAAATGAAGCCCCCGACGATTGGTTTCGTCGGGGGCTTTTGCATGTGATACGGGTTTATGCTTCTGTGTTTGTCTTTTCAAAATACAGCTTTTTTCCGTCCGTTTTGATGGCGTAGATCACCTCGCGCGGGTCTGATTCAGGGGCATTGAAATCCTGCTCATAGGTGATTATCACCGCTTGTCCGCCTTTGATGACCGACAGGCAATTATTTGCGGGATAGGAAGAGCCGAGAAAGCTCATATATTCTGACTTGTACTTTTCCTTGTGCGTATCCTTGTCATACGCGCCGACGGAGAGACTGTAGATGCCCGAGGTCGGGCCGGGGAAGAGGACGAGCATTTCCTCCACGCCGTCGCCGTCGATATCATGGTAGAGAATATCGTAGATGAAATCGGGAACGTCGCCGCGCTCCTCTTTGCTCAGGAATCGGAAATTTACCGATATCGAGCCGAGCGGGTCTTTCCCGACGTTCGGCGGATACTCTCCGTCGATATCCGTTGAGTCGGTCTCCTCAAAGCTGTAGTAATCCATCTCCAGCCGGAAGGTGCTCCTTGAATCCAACTCGGCTAAGTACGGGTACAAGGAGACCATCGTCGTGTTTGACGTCCCGACTTCATAAAAATCATAACGCTGCGTATCGTCGGTATAGGACGGAGTGAGCAGTCTGCCGTCCTTGTATACTCTGACCTTGCCCATGTCAAGGGCGATATACTGATCGGAATAATTGCTGACGCGCAGGTTGACAAATGCGTAACCGTCCTGCGGCGAGCCGCTTTCATCAAAGCTCGACCAGATATAACTTGCGCTGACCGGAGCGTCGGCATTGTCGGGTGTGGCGATAACGGAGTCGCTTTTGCTGACCGGATTCGTCATGAAGCACACCGCGATCACGACGCTCAGGACGATCGCCGTCACGATCACCCAGAAGGCGGGCTTTTTGTAGTTGAGCACATTTTTGACGCGCGCTTTCACGCCGGTCTCACCGAAGGCGAGAGGACAGGCGGCGACCATTCTCCGCGGGGCGGCGGCGTTGACCAGCGCCGTCGCGTAGGGCTTTTTGCTCTCAAAGCCCAGCTCTCTGATAACCCTTTCATCACACGCGGATTCTATATCTCTGCACAGGAGGATGTAGGCGACCCACAACAGCGGATTGAACCAGTAGACCGAGAGCAGGAGAAAGCCCAGCGGCTTCCATAAATGATCATACCGTTTGAGGTGCGCCCGCTCATGCGCGAGGATATAGGGCTTGTCCGCTTCACTGACGGTGAATGGAAGGATAATTCTCGGACGGAATAATCCGAGGATGAAGGGAGAAGTGATTTTGTCACAGAGCCAGTGGTCGTCCGCTTTGACCTTCTCCCTTGTGAGCCGGTAAAGCCGAAGGTAGCTGATCAGCGCGTAGACCAGCATGATCAGAACGCCCGCCGCCCAGACATATGCAGCGATATGCGGAAGCTCGTTCCATATCCTGTCGGTATGTTCTTTGACGGCTGAGCTGTCGGAAGATGGGAGAAAGACTTGCGGATTATCGGATACAGCGGTCGTGATCCGCTCTGTCGCAAAGCTGCCGACTGCGCGCGCGACGACCTCGGTGTCGGGAACAAGACTGAAAACACTTTGTACGGAGAAGGGGAGAAGCAGCCGCACCGCGACAAGCGCCCACAGAGAACAGATCAGGGAGCGCGGCGCTTTTCGCAGAATCAGGCGCAGAACGATCAGCGCGAGCACTATTAGCCCCGCCTGGATGCTGAACTGCAATATCTGTTTGAAAACATCCGTCATAGCTTATTCCTCAAATTCATCAATCAGCCTTTTGAGCGCCGTGACCTCCTCCGCGCTCAGGCTTTTGTTTTTGGTGAAAGCCGCGATAAACGCGGGCAGAGAGCCGTTGAAGTTCTCCTCCACATACTGCGCGCTCTGTCTTGAATAAAAATCCTCGCGGGAGATCAGGGACGTGACCGTGCCCTTCTCATTTTGGAACAGCCCCTTGTTGCACAGACGTTTCAGTACGGTGAAGGAGGTCGTCTTTTTCCAGCCGAGCTGCTGTTCGCTGAGCTTTGACAGAGCGGATGAGGAGAGCGGCTCGTTCTCCCAGATGATATCGGCGAATTTTGATTCCGCCGCGCCGAGTGTTGTCTCATTCATGGTATCACATCCTTTTTTTGCATTCTACACCGTGTAGTATGGCTATATTCTACATGATGTAGAATGATTTGTCAAGTGTATTTTGACAATTTACAGCTTGTTCAAAAAATCCGCCTAGGGATATTCATATTTTCCGTTTAAACTTCATACTATGTTATACAGAGATTGTATAACGAGGTGGGCTTATGCCATGCAGATTACAGGAGCTCCGCAAGAAGGAGGTCATCAACGCCAATAATGGGTGTCGGATCGGATATGTGGACGATCTGGAGGTCGATACCCATAACGCCCGGGTCGTGGCGCTGATCGTTTACGGCAGACCGCGGTTTTTGTTCTTCCTCGGAAGGTCGGACGACTGCTTTATCCCGTGGGATAAAATACGTTTGATAGGGGAGGACGCGATTTTGGTCGACTCTTCGGTGCAAAAAAAGGTAAATAGCGCAAGAAATCGTCACTAATTTGTAAACTTTTGTCACCAATAAAATTTGTGTATGATAGCAAATTGCACTACAGAATATTGTGGAATATGTACAGTTTTGATAAAACAATATGCGAAAACGGAAAATAAACGCAATTATGGTGCTTTTAAAGAATTAAAATGAAAAAGTAACAAACTTGCAATTCTTGTAATTTTATGGTTTAATAAGACACGAAATGAAGCAGATCCTTGGGATAACTGCGACATTTTCTATCGGATTCACGATTGACTACTATGTAAAGGAGGCAGAATTATGAGTACAGAAACGATTCGCGTATCACGCAGAGTTGTTGCACTGGGTCTGTGCATTTCTTTGCTTTTGACCATCGCTCTGATTCTTGCGCCGGTTGTAGGAGCTGCAAGTGAGACCACTAAAACAGAAACCAAAACGACAGATACTAATATAACTATGGATGATGAAGCCCTCCTGCTCGCGCAGAGAGCGAACATCATCGACGCGGCGAAGAAGGAAGCGCAGGAGGTCGTCAGCGAACAGCTCGCGATCAAGGCGCAGAAGTCCGACGAAGAGAAGGCCACCGAGCCCGCCGAGACGACCGCTCCCCAGAAGAAGTCCGAGTCGACCTCTTCCGCGAGCGAGAGCTACTACACCGCGTCTGAGGACGATTCGTCCTACAGCAGCTACTCAACCAGCCAAGAATCCTACAGCGACTCCAGTAGCGCTTCTGCGTCGTACTCCGGCGACTATCTGCTCGACATCGCTAACCCCGATCCCAACTATGTGAGCTACTGCGTATCTCTCTCCGACAGCGACAGAGACGCCGTAGAGCATATGCTCATGGGTGAGGCGGGCAGCATGGGCTTCAACGGTATGGCGCTGGTCGCACAGTGCATCCGCGATACCTATGTCAGCGGCAACTACAGCAGCATGCAGGATCTGTTTTATCAGAACGGCTACTATGGCTCCATGTCCATCACGCCGTCCTCTACCTGCGCTGAGGTCGTCAACTACATCTTTGACCAGGGCAACTCGGCTGTACAGCATTCCATCCGCGTGTTCTACGCGAGCGACATTTGCTCCAGCCCCTGGCACGAGGCTCAGGAATTCGTCGTATCTTACGGCTACGTCAGATTCTTCGATTTCTGATCCCTCTGAAAACTGAAAAAAGTTTTGAGAAATCAAGCATTTTCCTTGGAAAACGCTTGATTTCTTTTCTTATTTATGGTAAAATACTTAGGCATTACGCACGTTGACGGCTTGACAGTTGGGTGCCTTTGCAAAAGTGAATAGAGAATAATGAATAATGAATGGTGAAGGGCGGGACACCCGCACCCGTTTTGTATTTGCCGAATGCAGGTTTGTGCGAATCGAAACGTACCGGCTTCTCTCATTCTCACTTCTGATTCTCGATTTCCGATTGCAGGGCTGTCCTGTCAAAATCTAAAGCCGCAACGGAGGTTTTTAACCTAAGGAGGAAAAAATGGCAGTAGTTTCTATGAAACAGCTTCTGGAGGCCGGCGTACACTTCGGTCACCAGACAAGAAGATGGAACCCTAAGATGGCTCCCTACATCTTCACCGAGCGCAACGGCATCTACATCATCGACCTGCAGAAGACCGTTGTCAAGCTCGAGGAAGCGTACAACTTCATCCGCGAGATCTCTATGGAAGGCAAGAACGTGCTCTTCGTCGGCACCAAGAAGCAGGCTATGGAGTCCGTAAAGGATGAGGCTACCCGCGCCGGCGCTTACTATGTAAACGCAAGATGGCTCGGCGGTATGCTCACCAACTTCACCACTATCCGCAGAAGAATCGGCCGCTTAAAGCAGCTCCGTACCATGGAGGAGGACGGTACGTTCGATCTCCTGCCCAAGAAGGAAGTCATCAAGCTCAACCTCGAGATCGAGAAGCTTGAGAAGTTCCTCGGCGGTATCAAGGAAATGACCGAGATGCCCGGTGCCCTCTTCATCGTTGACCCGAGAAAAGAGAAGATCGCTGTATCTGAGGCGAAGAAGCTCGGTATCCCGATCGTTGCGATCGTCGACACCAACTGCGATCCCGATGATGTTGACTACGTTATCCCCGGTAACGACGACGCGATCCGTGCGGTCAAGCTGATCTCCGGCGCGATGGCGAATGCGATCATCGAGGGCAAGGAAGGCCAGATGGGCGCTGCTGCTCAGCCCGAAGAGGCAGAGGCAGACATCGTAGAAGAATAATATGCGGCGTTGCCGCGGTGAATAGTGAATAGTGAATAGTGAATAGTGAATGGAGGGCTCCGCCCTCACCTGATTCCTAAATGATCTTTTCCTCTCGCTATCATGTGTTAATAAAACATTATATATGGAAGGATTTGATTTATATGGCATTTACAGCTCAGGATGTAAAGGCTCTTCGCGAGAAGACCGGCTGCGGTATGATGGACTGCAAGAAGGCTCTTACCGAAGCGAACGGCGACATGGACGCCGCTATTGACGTATTAAGAAAGCAGGGTCTGGCGAAGCAGGCGAAGAAGGCTGACCGTATCGCCGCCGAGGGTATCGCTCTGGCGATCACCAACGAGACCAACACCAAGGGTGTTGTCATCGAGGTCAATGCTGAGACCGACTTCGTTGCGAAGAACGCTGACTTCCAGGCTTTTGTAAACACCTGCGCTCAGACCGTTATGGAGACTGCTCCGGCTGACGTTGAGGCGCTGCTGGCTACCAAGGCTGTCGGCTCCGAGATGACCGTTGCAGAGCTGCTGCAGGAGAAGGTTCTGACCATCGGCGAGAACATTCAGATTCGCCGCTTTGAGCTGGTTGACGGCGCTTGCGTTGCTTACGTTCACGCGGGCGGCAAGATCGGCGTTCTGGTCAACTTCGACACCGACCTCGACGCGGCTAGCCCTGAGTTCGTTGCTTACGGCAAGGACGTCGCGATGCAGATCGCTGCGCTGAATACCCCCTACCTCTGCGAGGCTGAGGTTCCCGCTGAGGTTATCGAGCATGAGAAGAACATCATGGTCGAGCAGATGAAGAACGATCCCAAGATGGCTAACAAGCCCGAGCAGGTCCTGCACAAGATCGTTGAGGGTAAGCTCGGCAAGTACTACAAGGAGAACTGCCTTGTCGATCAGGAATTCGTTAAGGACAACAGCCTGACCGTCGGCAAGTACACCGAGGCTACCGCGAAGAAGCTCGGCGGCTCCATCGCTATCAAGAAGTTCATCCGCTTTGAGAAGGGCGAGGGCATTGAGAAGCGTCAGGACGATTTCGCTGCTGAAGTTGCCAGCATGGTAAAATAATTCGGATCGTAGGTCTGATACTAAGTTTCATTAAAACACTTTAACATTTATTGCGTTAAATTCCGTATAACTTCGTTGTCCTCCTTGACAGGCGCCAGCCTGTCTGCGTCGT
>CACYFH010000018.1 GCA_902773635.1 uncultured Ruminococcus sp.
GCTTGTGTGATACAATTCGTAGTATTTCCTCTGATACTATTAAAAGTATCACAGCAAGAGAATGGATTATTAAAGCGTTTAATTAGAAATTAGTATTAGTATGGCAAAAACATATGGTTTTCCATGAAAAAGCGGGGCTGCACACGCAGTCCCGCCTTTTTGCAGATTCAGTTTAGATCATTTCCGCCAAATCGAGGATCATGCGCTCGGTCTTCTCCCAGCCGAGGCAGGCGTCGGTGATGCTCTTGCCGTAGCAGCCGCCGTCGACCGCCTGGTTGCCGTCCTCAATGTAGCTCTCGACCATGAAGCCCTTGACCATGCGCTGTAACTCCGTATTATAGCGTCTTGCCGCCATGACCTCGCGGATGATGCGCGGCTGTTCAAAGGGGTTCTTGCCGGAATTCGAGTGGTTCGTGTCGATGATACACGCCGGATTCTTGAAATTGCCCGAGGTGAAGAGTCTGAGCAGATGGGTCATATCCTCATAGTGATAGTTCGGCAGGCTCTCGCCGTGCTTGTTCATATAGCCGCGCAGGATCGCGTGGGCGTAGGGATTGCCGTGGGACTGCACCTCCCAGCCTCTATATATAAATGTATGACCGTGCTGGGCGGCGGTGATGGAGTTCATCATGACGGAAAGGTCGCCGCCGGTCGGGTTCTTCATGCCGACAGGGATCTCCAGACCCGACGCGACCAGCCGGTGCTGCTGGTTCTCCACAGAACGCGCGCCGACCGCAACGTAGCAGAGGATATCGTCCAGATAGCGGTGATTCTCGGGATAGAGCATCTCGTCCGCGCAGGAGAAGCCGGTCTCCCGCAGCGCGCGGATGTGCATGGAGCGGATCGCGACGATGCCCTTGAACATATCCGGCTTCTTTTCGGGATCGGGCTGGTGGAGCATGCCCTTGTAGCCCGCGCCGGTGGTACGGGGCTTGTTGGTGTAGATGCGCGGGATGATGAAGATCTTGTCCTCCACCTTGTCCTGCACCTTTCTCAGACAGCTGATGTAATCCAGCACGCTGTCCTCGCGGTCAGCCGAGCACGGACCGATGATCAGCGCGATCCTGTCATCCTTGCCGGAGAAGATATCCTTGACCTCCTGTGCGCGACGCTCGACGATCTCTCTGAGCCCGTCCTCCAGCGGGTACATCTTTTTTACCTCCATCGGGATAGTCAGCTTCCGCTCAAATTCCATATTCATGTTGCTCATACATATACCTTCTTTCCGAATATTACTGTTTCGGTTTCTTATTGAAGTACGCTCGGCGCTTGGTGCTCAGGCGCATTTTTTCTCTCAGCTCCTCTACCCTGCCGTCGCGGATCATGTCTCTGAGGGCGGCGAACTCGTCGAGGAAAATATCCATATATTTCAGGAGCGATTCGCGGTTGAGCATGAACAGCTCGCTCCACATCAGGTCGTTGATGTTCGCAATACGGGTCAGGTCGCGGAAGCTGTCGCCGGTGTAATCCACCAGGTGCTCGTTGTCCGAGCAGGTCATCAGCGCGACCGCGATGCAGTGCGTCAGCTGAGAGAGGTAGCCGATCATCTCGTCGTGCTCCTCGGGGTACAGCACCGATATCCTCGCGAAGCCGAGGATCTTTCCAAGCCCGCCGATCCATCTTATTGCGGCGGGCGTATTTTTCTCTGTGGGAACTATAATGAAGTTCGCGCCGCGGAAGATCGCGTCGTCGGAGTTCTCCACGCCGTAGACCTCTCGACCCGCCATCGGGTGGGAGGCGATGAACTCCACGTCGTCGCGGAGCATGCTCTGGATATCATAGACGATACAGCCCTTCACGCCGGTGACGTCCGTGAGCATCGCGCCGGGCTTGAAATAGTCCTGATACGTCGCGATCCACTCCTTGAACACGCCGGGATAGAGGCCGAAGATCACCGCGTCAGCCGAGCCGACGATCTCCTTATCAACCGTCGTGTACGCCTCATCGACGATATGGTTCTCCAGCGCGTAGTCGACCGCGCTCTGCCGCTTCTCGATCGCCGTGACGTGGTAGCCGAGCTTCTTGAGCGCCCGTGCGTAACTGCCGCCGATCAAGCCGAGACCGACGATCAGGATTCTTGAATTACTGATCCATTCCATAGATATTCACCTCTGCGCCCACGCGCCGTAATTGTTCAAAAAAGTCGGGAAAGCTCTTGCGTACCGCTTCCGCGCCGTCGATCACACCGCCGACCTTCGTCAAGAGAACGGACAGCGCCATCACGATGCGGTGATCGCCGTGACTGCTCAGGGGTTCAGCGGGTGCATGCAGCGCGCCGCCGTGAACCGTGACGATGTTCTCCCCCACCTCGACCGCGACGCCGAGCTTTTTCAGCTCCTCCTGCATCACGCTCGCGCGGTCGCTCTCCTTGATACGCAGTCTGCGCGTCCCGGTGAACTCTCCGCCGCCGCAGAGCGCCGCTACCGCAAAGAGGATCGGTCCGAGATCGGGACAGTCCGCGATGTCGATGGGCATTTCTCCGCTTTTTATTTTCCCAAAAAGAATTTTATAGGCCTGATCGCCCTGTAGGGAATCCGCACGCAGACCTTCGACCCCGACCGTGCCGCCCGCATAGTTCAGCGCTTCAAAGAAGGCGGCGTTGGAGTAATCTCCCTCAACGGTCACGTCCGCGGAATGATACTGCTGATTACCTTTTACCTTATAACGATTGCCGCTGACGGCGATCTCAACGCCGAAGTCCCTCAGCGCTTGCACCGTCATGTCGATATACGGCTTGCTCTCCACAGGCGGGAGGATCCGGATCTCGCTGTCGCCGTCGAGCAGAGGCAGTGCGAACAACAGACCCGAGATAAACTGGGAGCTGATGTTGCCCGCGACCTCATAGATTCCGCTTTGCAAACACCCTTGCACCGTGATACTCTCGTCACTGTGCACAAATCTGATGCCCTGTTTTTGTGCGATATCCTCATAGACCGTCATCGGGCGGGTCATGAGATAGGGCGAGCCACGCAGGACGCATTCCTCCCCGCTGAGCATACAGATCGGCGTGAAGAACCGCAGGGTGCTCCCACATTCATTGCACGGCAACACAGCCGTTTTGCCGAGCTTCTCACGCACATTCGCGCCCCTGATCCATGCCGTATCGCCGTCGAGACGAATTTCGGCGCCCAAAGCTCTCAGGCAGGCGATCGTCGCCTTCACATCCTCGGAAAACGCCAGCCGCCGCACCACGCTCTCGCCCGCGCTCAGTCCCGCGCAGATCAGCAGGCGGTGCGCCATGCTCTTTGAGGGCGGCGCAAGCACCGTGCCGCGAATCGCTGACGGCTTGATCTCAACCCGCATAGCGTTCCCTCAGCATGTCCATCGCCTCGAGGTAGCCGTCCAAGCCGTGACCCGTGATCGTCGCAAAGCACGCGAGCCGGACATAGCTGATCTGACGGAACTCCTCGCGCTTGTCCACCTCGGAGATATGCACCTCCACCGAAGGGATGGCGACCGCCTTGAGCGCGTCGAGGATGGCGACGCTCGTGTGGGTATATGCGCCGGGGTTGATGACGATGCCGTCGATCCTCCCGTAGGCTTCCTGTATTTTATCGACCAGATCGCCCTCATGGTTGCTCTGGTACAGCTCGACCTCTACTCCGAGCTTCTCGGCATGCGCCTTGATCAGCGCGCAGAGGTCGGCGTAGGTCGTGCGGCCGTAGATATCCGGCTCGCGGATGCCGAGCATATTCAGATTAGGTCCGTTGATGACTAAGATCTTCATTTCATTCTCCGTTTATCACTGAATCCGCGACGTCTGCGGGGTCGCAGTCGCCGTCGATGATGTAGTCCGCGGTCGACAGGTAGGTATCGATGCGCTTGTCATACAACCGCTGAAACTTCTCCTTCTTATCCGCTAGCGGGCGGTCGTCGGTCGGGACAAGATTCTCCGGCGAACGGTCGATGAAGAAGATCGCGCCGTTGTGCCTGAGAGCGTCCACGTTCTCCTTCCTCAGGATCGCGCCGCCGCCGAGGGAGATGACCTTCCCGCTCAGGGGCGCGACCTCGCGGATCACCGCGCTCTCGAGATCGCGGAAGTATTTCTCGCCCTTTTCCTCAAAGATACGGCGGATATTGCCCTCTCGCGCCACGATCAGCGCGTCGGTGTCGAGGAATTCGCGGTCAAGCTCCTTTGCGACGAGCTTTCCGACGGTCGACTTTCCCGAAGCGGGCATACCGCTGAGCACAATATTTCTTTTAGAGAAATATATTTTCTCATAGATCTGATTGGTCAGCGCGACGGTATCCAGCTCTTTTGTGAGGAACAGCCCTGCCGCGAGTACTGCCTGCGCGACGAGCATATACAGCCCGCCCTCCGCTTCGATCCCGCGCTCCCGCGCGGAGAGAATCAGCCGCGTCTGCAAGGGATTATAGATCGCGTCGATCACGCCGCTGAGGTTTTGGAAGCGGTCGAGGTCGACGGGACAGTCGAAGATGTTCGGGTACATTCCGCAGGGGGTGGTGTTGATCAGCACGTCCGCGTCGGCGCAGCGCTCATAGGCTTCTTCATAGGTGATCGCGCCGCCGCGGCCGCTGCGGCTGACGCGTCTGATCTCCTTCGCGCCGAGCCGCTCGCACACAGCCGTCGCCGTCAGGGACGTGCCGCCCGTGCCGAGGATCAGCACCTTCTTGTATTTCAGCACGATGCCCGAGCGCTCGATCAGCGCCCGCATCCCGCCGAAGTCCGTGTTGTAGCCGTACAGCACGCCGTCGCGGTTGACGATGGTGTTCACCGCGCCGATCGCCTGCGCGTCGGGGCTGATCTCGTCGAGCAGCGGAATGACCGCCTGCTTGTACGGGATCGTGACGTTCAGCGCTTTATAATTCCTGCTGAGAATAAAATCTTCCAATTCCTCAGGCTTTAATTCTTTTAAGAAATATTGATAGTATCCCAGCTTTTCATGTATCTCCTTGGAGAAGCTGTGCGGCAGCTTCTCACCGATCAATCCGTAGTCCATAATACTGTTCACATGCCGTAGGGACGACCATTGGTCGTCCGTAACGTTTCTCCCCTATCCTTTTTTCTGCATATTGCCAACGCCGTCGGACGAGCAATGCTCGTCCCTACACTGTTATTTCGCCAGCCAATCCGTGCCGTATCTCTGGGCGAGCAGGTCGGCGACCGCCAGGGCGGTCACGCTGTCGACCACCACTCTTGCGCGGTGGATGACGGCAGGATCATGGCGGCCTTTTAATTCTAATACAGAATTTTCATGTTTCATGAAGTCCACCGTCTCCTGCGCCTTGAAGATCGAGGGAGTGGGCTTCACGGCACAGCGAAAGACGATCGGCATGCCGTTGGTGATGCCGCCGTTCACGCCGCCGTTATGGTTGGTAGCGGTTTTTATGTCTGCCTTTTTATCGGTTGAGATCGCCACATCCCCTATCGGAGATTCGCAATGACCGGTTTCCGATATATAAAAGGGATCATTATAGGCGGAGCCTCTGCCGTCCGCCATCTCGAAGGCGTCGCCGAACTGGACGCCCTTGATCGCGGGAACGGAGAACAGCGCGTGAGAGAGCACGCCCTCCACCGTGTCGAACCACGGCTCGCCCACGCCGGCGGGCACGCCGAGCACAGCCGTCTCCAGCACGCCACCGACGGAGTCGCCCTCAGCCGCCGCCGCTTCGATCTGCGCCTTCATCCTCTCGCCCTGCGCTTCATCGAGCACGGCGAAATCCATGCTGTTGACCGCCGCGATGTCAGCCGCCAAATCGCCGAAAGCCCTGTCCGCAACGCCGCCGCAGGAGCGGATATGCGTGCCGATCACGACGCCCTTCTCCCTGAGCGCGGAGAGCAGGATCGCGCCCGCCGCAACGAGCGCCGCCGTCACCCTGCCGGAGAAATGGCCGCCGCCGCGGTAGTCCTCAAAGCCGTGGTACTTCGCGTAAGCCGTGTAGTCCGCGTGACCGGGTCGCGCGAGAGCGCGGGTCGCGGAGTAGTCCTTGCTTTGCTGGGCGGTGTTCGGGATCAGGACGGTGAGCGGCGTGCCGGTCGTCCTGCCTTCAAAAACGCCGCTGACGATCTGAAACTCATCCGCCTCATGCCGCGCGGTCGAGATCTTCCCGACCGGTCTGCGCTTATCGAGCTGTGAGCGGATGAAGGCTTCATCCACACGGATTCCCGGAGCGAGACCGTCCAACGTCGCGCCGATCATCGCGCCGTGGCTCTCGCCGAAAAGGGTCAGCGCGATCGAATTGCCAAAGGTATTTTTCATCTTGAACTTCCTATCATTTTGATCATCGGGCGCAGCTCCTCGAACCGCACCTTCTTCATCTCATAGCATCCGGGCGCGGAAACGGTCGTGACCGTTACCGTCTCGCCCTCGCCCTTTTTATCGTGGGTCATCGCGCGGAAGACCTCCTCCGCGTCAAGCGGTACGGAGGTCGGGAGATTCAGATTCTCCAAAACTCTAACCACTCTCGGTCTGAGCGCATCGCTCACCATCGGGAGCATACCGAGGGCGACGCACTCGCCGTGGTACAGCCCGTTGAGGCGCTCGAAGCTCTCCACGCCGTGTCCGATCGTGTGGCCGAAGTTGAGGATCTTCCGTAGCCCCTGCTCCCTCTCGTCCTGCTCCACGACGCGCTTTTTGATCATCAAAGAGCGCGTGATGATCTCGTCCATATTCTCAGTTATATTTCCTTTTTCGAATAATTCAAACAACTCTGCGTCCGAGGTCAGCGCCATCTTCACCGCTTCCGCGAGACCGTTGCTGATCTGTCTTGCGGGCAGGCTGTCGAGCAGATCGAGGTCGATCAGCACCTTCTTCGGCTGATAGAACGCGCCGACGATGTTCTTGATGCCGTCGAGGTTAACCGCCGTCTTGCCGCCGATGGAGGAATCCACCTGAGAGAGCACGGTCGTCGGGATGTTGTAGAAATCCACGCCGCGCATGTAGGCGGAGGCGACAAAACCCGCGAGGTCTCCGACCACGCCGCCGCCGACCGCGACGACCGCGTCCTTCCGCGCAAAGCCCTTCTCCAGCATGAAGGAAAGTATCTTTGAGAATGTCCCTATGCTCTTGCTGTCCTCGCCCTGCGGCACGGTGTAGACAAAGCCCTCCTTCGCCTGCCGAGCGACCGCCGCGGCATATGCGGCGGGCACGCCGTCGTCCGTCAGCACCAGCACCTTGCGGTCGAGTTTCAGAAGCTCGCCCGCTCTTTTCAGACTGCCGCGCTCGATGACGATGTCATAGCTGTCAGCGCCCAGTTCCATTCGTAAAATGCTCATATCAATCCTCTTTTAAAATGATCTCGTCACTGAAATGCCCGACCACCTTGAGCATGTCGCAGTGGAGCGAAAGGTGGCGGAGCATATCCGAGCCGTTGCTGCCGGTCTCGTCTCCCTCGGCTTCTATGTAGAAATAATACTGCCACGCGAGGTCCTTCATCGGGCGGGAACGCAGAGCGCGCATGTTGAAGCCGTAGCTACTCAGCACATTCAGCGCCTGCGCCAGCGCGCCGGCTTCATTCTTGACGGTGAACATCAGCATGAAGCGGCTGTCGCGGGTGGTGTTGACCTGCTTGTTCTGAGCGCGGGAGAATACCGCAAAGCGGGTGGAATTCGTCGCGCTCTCGTTGATATCGTGGTCGAGCACGGAAAGCCCGTAGAGCCGCGCCGTCTCCGAGGAAGCGATCGCCGCGACGCTCACATCGCCGCCGTCCTTGACCGCCTTCGCCGCCTTCGCGGTGTTGGCGTACTCGACGGTCTCAAAGCCCTTTGAGCGGATATATTCCGCGCACTGCGCGAGCGCCTGCGGGTGGCTGACGACGGTCTTGACGCCGCTGAGGGTCGCGCCCTCCAAGCCGAGCAGATGGTGGGTGATACGGAGGGTGTAGATGCCGTTGACGTACAGAGAGCCCTGGAACATCAGATCCATGACCTGACCGACCTCGCCCGCGTAGCTGTTCTCGATGGGCAGGACACAGCAGTCGCAGTCGCCGCGCTCCACCGCCTCATACGCCGCGCGAAAATCAGGATAAGAGATCGCGCGACCGTAGGGGAAGATCTTCTTCGCCGCGATATTGGCGTAAGCGCCCTCGATGCCGCTGTAGGCGACGCGCGCGCCGCTGATGATATGCTCCTGATACTGCTTGGAGACCGCCATCTCGTCCTGCAAAAAGCGGACGTAGTAGGAGCGGATATCGTAGTCGCGGATGTAGGCGGAGTTCTTCTCGATCACCGTCTGCTCACGCGCCGCGTCAAAGATCGGCAAGCCGCGCTCCTTCTTATACTCGGCGATCACCTTCGCCGCCTGCATACGGCTCTCAAAAAGCGCCGCCATCTCCCTGTCGATCTCATTGATCTTCTGCCGCGCATCCTGTAAGTTATCCATATTTTCACCTTCCCGTTATCTTTTACAATTCGGGTGAGAGCGCAGCCCTCCCGCAATTATTCTCTATTCTCTATTCTTTATTCATTCATAAAAAAGCGGCTCTGCCCGAAACAGAACCGCTTACTTCATCCTTAAAGCACCTGTTACGTTCGAGCGTTACATCTTTTCCGCACCGCAATAAAAGCCCGCATAAAAGCGCGCGAACGTAAAGTAAAAGCAGTAATTCGTATTCATGGAAACGCTGTTTTTCATAGAAATTACTCCTTTCACCTGATATCGGATATATGATAGCACGTTAAAGCGCAAAAGTCAACACCAAAATAAAAAAAGTAGGGGCGCCGCAGGAGACGCCCCCAAAGCCTTCAAACTTTTCCTTTTTATCCGATCTCGTAGAGACCGAGCTCATACCGCTGGATGCAGGTCGCGTCCGTGACGGTCGCCTCGCCGTCGCCGTCCACGTCGCCGAGCGGCTTATACAGCCCGTCCGCTCCGATGATCTCGGTGTCATAGCGCTGGATGCAGGTCGCGTCGATGATATCCACCTCGCCGCTGCCGTCCGCGTCGCCCTTGATGTTGCGGGTGATGAGCCTGCATTTGCCGCCGTAATTGCCGCCCTTATACTCAGCTTTCACAAGCTCCGCGAGCATTTCCTCCGTGAGAATACCGGATTGATAGGCTTCCGAGAAACGATAAAGTGTATCGTTGACGAAAATACTCGGTTCATACGATGAGGACAGATAGAGGAGATACTTTCCGAAATAATACTGCTCCCATTCCACGCACAAGTAATAACCCATGCCCTCGATCTCATAATCCACTACATAAGCCGGCGTACAGTTGAAGCGGTAGGCATTCGTGACCGTGATCTGATCGGCGCTGATGGGGTTATGATGCTCAAAGCCGCGGCTGTTCACCGCCTCCGCGATATCCTCCGCGGTCGGCAGTTCTCCCTTCTCCCACAGCTCGTAGATTCGACCGTCAGTCATCGGTTCCTCGAGGATACCCGTCGGATAATAGTCGATATCCCGGACGATGTCGTAGGACGCGATCTTCTCCACGTCAGAGACCTTGACATGCGCGAGCACCATATCGTCAACGCCCTCGAAACCGATCTCCACGTCGATGCCGTCGAAGATGATCGCTTGGATCTCAGCCTGCTGTTTGGCTGTAAAAGCGAAATATTCCTTTCTCGCCTCGTAAATCTCCGGCCAACTCGGCATATCGGCTACCGTCACCATCGGCACGTTATAGCAGATATACAAGCCGATCTCGTCGTCCGGCTCCATGGTTTTCAGCGCTTCCTGCAAATCCGGAAGCAGCTTGCTGTTCTCAGCCGATACGGCTGCAACACCGCAGCCGAGCAAGAGAACGACCGCTAATAAGAATGATAATAACCGTTTCATATGAATCCTCCTGACTGTATAATGTTAGATGATAAAGCTCTCCGTGCCCCGCGCGATCACCTGTCCGCGCGAATTGTAAAAAATATACTCATAAGTGTATTCGTGCGGGTCGTCCCCCGCGGAGGCAGGGACGAGCGCCTCATACATTGCAAGAACCATCCCATTTTTCAGAATAAAATAACGCGCCTTATGATCGTCGTCGATCGCCATAGAAGAAGCATAATGATCCTGCTCCCAAAACGTGCAGTACAGCGGCTCTCCCTCCCCGATCAGGGTGGATGAAAACACAGCAGAGAAGCTGATCTCTCCATCGCCTGCGGGAACTTCCATCCCATCTGTCGGCGCTTCTGCCGCGGGCGGAGTTGTCGGCGGGGGTGTTGTAGGAAGGACGGTGGGCGCGGGCGGCACTTCGGTCGGCGCGACGGTGGGCGCGGAAGGCGCGGTCGGGTACACGGTCGGGTCAGCCGGCTTCTCCGTGGCGTGCTGTGCAGGCTTTGCGGGTGCTTCTGTAGAATCGGCGAAAAATTCTGTTGAGCCTGCCTGTGAAGCTCTTGTCGGGCTCACCGCCGCGTCGGTCGGTTTGCTGTCCTCTGTCACGCCGACGGTCTCAGCATTCCCGATCGCGCGCGTCTCCGCTGTCGTCGCGTTCTGCACGGTGATCGGCGCTTGACCTCTGCCGAACAGCAGAAATGCTGACAACCCAATCAGAGCGACCAGCACGACGCTTGCCGCCGCGGTCACACGGTAGAGCGGAAAGGCGCACCGCTTCTCGGTAGATTCGGGGATCAGGGCGGCTTTCTCGATCCACTCGCGAGGCGCTTTGAGGTTTTTCAGGCTGTCGAAATTGTGCTTATCCATCCTTCTCGCCTCCGTAGATCAGTTTCAGCTTCTCCCGCCCGCGCTTGAGCAGGGACTTCACCGTGTTGGGATTCTTCCCGAGGATCTGCGCGATCTCGTTCACCTTATACTCCTCGCAGTGGTAGAGATACAGCGCCTCGCGGTACTTCGGCTCGAGCCGCATCAACGCCCACGAGATATCGCGCTCATCCTCATGAAAACTCACCGCGCCCTGTTCCAAGCCGTCAAGAGGGAGAAAACGACGGTTCTTGCTGATATAATTGCGGCATTCGTTGATCGCGACGCGGATGAGCCACGCCTTAAGGTGCGCTTCGCTCCGGAATTCGGGAGACTTCTGAAAGAGCTTGATGAAGGTGTTCTGGAAGCAGTCCTCCGCGTCCGCCCAGTTTTGCAGGCGCATCACGCAGACGCCCGCGACGGTGTCGGCATACTTCTGCAGTACAGCGTCGTAGCTCATACCGGCAAAGGCTCTGTCCGTCATTCTCTCCCTCCTTCACTAATAATACATCTCAGCCGCCCCGTTTGGTTGCACGGCGGATAAATTTGTCATGAATATAGCACATGCCGCGCCGTAAAGCAACAGGGAGACAGCCGCCAAGCCGTCTCCCTGTAACACGATGCGATTGTTGTGCCGATCACCGGATGTTGAGGTAATCCGCAAAGCCGGTGATGTTGAAGATCTCCATGACCTTATTGTTCACGTTCTTCAGCGTCAAGCCACCCTTGCCCTCCATCAGGTCGTTCGCGTTGAGGATGGCTCTCAGCGCCGCGGAGCTGACGTACTCCACGCCCGCCATATCGAGGGTGAGGGCGTCGTTGGTCTCGCCCAGCTCGTTGATCTTGTTCTCGAATTCTTCCACGGTCACATGGTCGATCTTGCCCTCAGGGGCGATGACGGTGGTTCCGTTTTCTTCATAAACATTGATTGTCATGATAGGTTCTCCTTTGTATCTGTTTCTCTCAGCAATTCGCTGAGGATAGTGTTGCCGACTTCATTGAACTCCTCGTTTTGCAGGAACATCTGCATGCCGAGGAGCTGTTCTCTGGTATAAGCGCTTCTCATATATTTTCTGAACTCTGCGGGGGTGAGCTCCTTGCGCTTTTGGGCGTCAAGGGGATTGATCCCGCGGAAGCAGTAGAAGAAGGTGTTCACCCAGTTCAGGCAGTCCTTGCCGAAGCGCTCGCCGAACTGTGCCTGTGCTTCCTCATCGCCCGCGAGCAGCTTGTCGTGGGTCTTGCTGCGCTCATAGAATTCGGATAGCTCCTGCGCTTCATCATAGACGCAGCCCTTCTCCGTTCTGAGGATGCGGTGAGGCTTCGCGGTGAAGCCGCTGTCGGAAAGCTCCAGCTCCAGCACCAGCCCCTCCGCGAGGAGCGGGGTGACGTCGGGACGGAAATGGAAGCAGAAGTTGCCCTGTCCGTAGAGCAGGTAAGCGCCGTTGTAGCGCTCCTCCTCGCCGACCGCGTGGGTATGCTGAGAGATCACGACGTCCGCGCCGCAGTCCGCCAGTCGGTGGAAGCGGCGGCGCATCGGCTCGCTGTTATAGTGCGTGCCCTCGATGCCGCCGTGGTAGAACACGATCAGCAGGTCGCAGTCCTTTTTCAGCTCCGCGATCTCCTGACAGACGCGGTACTCGTCGTAGAGATTCACGCCGGGGTGATCCTTGCCGGGCACATTGTTCGCAAAGCGTTCGGTCGTGTTGTAGAGGACGATCCTCCTGCCGTCACGCTCGACGGTCTCATAGCGCTTGATATCGTCCGCGTTATCGCCCCAGCCGAAATACGCGATGCCGTTCTCCGCAAGGGTCTTGCAGGTGTCGAGATAGCCCTGTCTGCCGTAGTCCATGGAATGGGTATTGCCGAGGGTCGCGCAGTCGATGCCCAGCTCCCTGATCGCGCGGACGGCGGAGACAGGCGCCTTGATGCTTGGACCAACCTTCTCGACCGGCTGATCGCTGTCGGTAAAACAGCCCTCAAGGTTGCAGACGCGCAGGTCGGCAGAGCCGAACAGCTCACAGAGCCTCTCGCCGAAGAGCGCCCGCGCATCGCCCGCCGAGAACAGCTCATAGTTGCACGGCATGGGGAACAGGTCGCCGGCGATGATGATTCTTGTGTTTTTCATAGCCCCTCCTTCTCAGAAATCTTTCACCACGGTCAGCACATTCTGACCGTTTTCATATACATAGCTGACGTCCGTCATCAGCTTTTTGACGACAAAGATGCCCAGCCCTCCGGGTCTGCGCTTGTTCAGCGGGATGGAGACGTCCGGCTCCCCGACCAGAAGCGGGTTGAACGGCCGCCCCTTGTCGCGGAACACGACCGTCATACTGCGGTCGCGGCACTTGGTGAGCACCTCGATCTCTCCCCCGTCCTCATAGGCGTAGGAGTCGATGTTCGCGAGGATCTCGGAGGACGCGATCGTGATATGGCTCACGGCGTCCTCGGTACAGCCTGCCGCGGTACACTCCGCGGCGATATAGTCCATCACGGTGTCGAAGCTGTCCTTCGTGAGGAAGAAGGATCTGCCGTTCCGCGGCGCAGCCTGCCCGGACGCCGCGGGGATCGCCGCGCCGCCCTGACAGTCATTTTTGTTTAGTTCATCCGTTGCGGTCTGCCTCGCCTTTGAGACAGACTCCGTGTGATTCTGTTCCTTCACAGTATCCAAAACCTCCAGCAGTTTTTCATCCGAGAAAACAGTTTTCTCCGGGGGCTTCACTGCTGCTTATGATACTAAGTTTCCGTAAGCAACGGAAACATTCGTCACATTGAAGCCCAGAACGCGGTTATAGTTGATGGAAGAGCTCAGCATACGCACCAGCTCAAGACCCGTGATGCGCTTGCCGCTGTTGTCGATATAATCAGTGGGGTCGAACGCCGCGCCGTCGTCGCGCAGGCGGACGTTCACCTTGTCGGGGAACACGCGGACGCAGACGTCCACCGCGTTGCTTCCCTTGACGGAGTAGATCGCGATATTGTGGCACAGCTCCTCCACCGTCACGCCGACGGCGTTCACCGTGTTCTCGGGAACGCTGTTGCGCTCACAGAACGCCATCGCTTCCTCAGAGGCGTGGATCGCCTGAGAGACGTCGTTCTTGATGGAGAAGTCGTAGACCAAGCCGTCCTCCTCCTCGATGCCGAGGATATTCTTCTTATGCCTGACCTTCTTGCTGATCACCATAGCGATCAGGGTGATCGCGACGGTCAGCGCCTTAGAGACCGGGAAGGAGACCCACAGCCAGTAGATATCATAGTGCGCGAACCAGAACATCAGCGGGACGATCGTCAGCACGCCGTCGAGCATGACGAGCAGATTCGCGAGCCCTCTCTGCTTCGTCGCCTGGAAGAAGGTTCGCATGACGTAGATGACCGCGAGGATCGGGATATTGATGGAGAAGATGCGGAAGGTGACCGCGAAAACGCTCGTGATCGCGGGATCGGTCAGACCGTAGAGCGCCGCCATCTGCACCGGGAACAGCTCCGAGACCACCAGCACAAGAACAGAGAACGCGACGGTCACGATCATGCCGTAGCGCAGGGTCAGGCGCTGACCGTTGCCGTCCTTCTCTCCGTACAGCGCGCCCAAAATCGGGAGCAGCGTCATGGACGCGCCCTCCACCAGAATGAAGGCGAGGCTGTTGAGCGAGAAGGAGACGGAGGCGATCTTGCCGCCCATGACTCCGGTATAAGAAAGTATGATCGCGTTCGTCAGGTACAAGCGCAGGAAGTTGCAGACGTAGATCAGCGCGGACGGCAGACCGACGCTGAAGATCTTGCCGAGAGACTTGAGCTGACCCCAAGCGGCTCTCGTGAAGTGCACCGTGCGCTCCTTCGCCCTGAAGTAGATGATCGTGAGAAGCACGCCGACCACATAGCCCGTGACGGTCGCCCAGCCTGCACCGGCGACGCCCCACTTGAAGATCGCCATGAAGATGTAGTCGCAGATCAGGTTGATCACATTCGCGACGATCGGGAGCGCGGTCGCGAGCTTCCGCATGCCGTCGGTTCTTGCATACGCGGCGGTTTGGTTGACGACCGCGACCAGCGGGGTCAGCACCCACAGCGGCAGGAGGTAGTCGACCACATAGCCGACCAGCTCCTCCTTGCCCTGAGCGAGGAGCTGTGCCGTCGGGGTCATCACGGCGAGACCGATAACGGAGATCAGCACCGTTGAGAGCACCCCGCCCCAGAACGAGAGGGTGAACACCGTGTCGGCGGATTTTTGATCACGCTTGCTCTTGTGGATGACGGAGAGCGTGTTGCCGCCGAAGGTGAACATCGCGATCGGGATGCTTCGCAGAAAGACGATCGAGGTCGTCAGGTTGATCGCATAGAGCTGGACAGTACCCAGGATCTGACCGACCATGATGCCGTCCAGAATACTGGAGAGGTAGGTCGAGGCGGTCATCGCGAGGGTCGAGACCAGCAGGATGCGATACTTTTTATTGAGTAACGTACCGTTTCTTTTCATGGATCAGGCTCCTTATCTCTTGAGGTTGTCCTTGCGGAAGAACAGGAAGCCGCGCAGTACGTTGATGAAGTCGTTGACGTATTTCTCGTTGCTCGCGTTCCAGAAGAAGCCCATTCTGGCTAAGATCTGGGTCGTGAAGTGAGAGTTGAAGGGAAGCGCGACGATCTTCTTGCCGTGGGCGGTGTTCATGTAGGCGGTCATGCTGGAGAGGATCGCCGCCTTGTCGGGATCCTTCTGCGCCTCGTTGAGCGCGTCGACGAACACGTCGTACTCTACGAACTCGATATTGTTGCCGCTCTTGTTCATCTGGCGGATGATATCGCCCAGCGGGAGAGTGTGGTTGTTGACGGCGTTGTAGACACAGCACGCCTGCGGGGTCTTGGCGAGCTTGATGAAGGCCTCGCAGGAGCGGTCGATCGGGCCCATGCAGACCTGATTCTCGATCATCGCGTAGGGGAAGCACCCGAGCAGGCTGTAGGAGCGCAGTCTGCCCATAAAGTTGTTGGTCAGGAAGTTGATCTGGAACTCGCCGTCGGACTCACGCGCGGCAAGCGTGCCGACGCGGATGACCTTCGCGTCCAGTCCCTCTGCCGCGGCTTCCAGCACCATACGCTCGCCCATGAGCTTTGACGAGGTATACTTATTGTCGAGCGTCTGACCGTAGTAGAGCGACTGCTCGTCGAGGTCTCTGCGGCTGAGCTTTGTCACGTCGTCGGTCGTGCCGGAGACGGAGACGGTGGAGAAGTGGATCAGTCTCGCGCCGAGCTTCTGGCAGAGCTTCACGCAGTTGACCGCGCCGCCGACGTTGATATCCTCGATATCCGTGCCGTTGGAGAAGTGCTTGACGTTCGCCGCGCAGTTGAACACGGTATCGACGGGGAGCTTCTCAATCGGCTCGAAGTATTTATAATCCGTAACGTCGCCGTTGAGCACCTCGACGCGCTGTGCGAATTCCTCGTCGAGATCGGAGCCGAAGTAGTAGAACAGGATGTTCTCCAGTCTCTCGCGGGCGGAGTCGAACTTGCCCTTTCTGATCAGGCAGTACGCCTTGCCGCTCTCGGTCTTGAGGTACTGGTACAGCAGGTGGGCGCCCATGTAGCCGGTCGCGCCGGTGATCAGCACGTTGCCGAGCTCGCGCAGGGGTTCAGACTTGAAGGCTTCCACGGTGTTCTTAGAGAGAAGCTCATTGATCTTGGTGTAATCGTAATTATCAAAGTCGAACAGCTTGTTGTTATCGTGCACCTCGCCGTCCTTGAACAGCTCCGCGAGCGCGCGCGGGGTGGTGTACTTGAAGATATCGCCGTAGGTGATCTCAAAGCCGTTCTCGGAAGCGTCCAGCACGACCGAGGTCACGATCAGCGAGGTACCGCCGATCTCAAAGAAGTCGTCGGTCGCACCGACCCGGTCGAGCTTGAGCGCCTTCTTGAAGGATTCGCAGAAGAATTCCTCCGTCTTGTTGGCGGGAGCGACATACTCGCCGAGGCTGACGGGTACGGGATCGGGCAGCTTCTTGGTGTCGGTCTTGCCGTTCGCGGTCATGGGCATCTCGACCATCTGGAGATAGGCGGTCGGCACCATGTAATGGGTCAGGTGCTTTTTCAGCTCCGCTCTCAGCGCGTCGATGTCGATCTCCGTATCCGCGGTGAAGTAGGCGCAGAGGTTGTCCTGACCGCTCAATTTACGGATGATGACGGAGACCTTCTTGATATGCGGCTGGGCGGCGATGAGACCCTCGATCTCGCCGAGCTCGATGCGGAGACCTCTGAGCTTGACCTGGTTATCCAATCTGCCGAGGATATGTACGTTGCCGAACTTGTCCCACTTCGCGTAGTCGCCGGAACGGTACATGCGGGCGTTGTCATACTCAACGAACGCCGCGGCAGTCTTCTCGGGTAGGTTCTTGTAGCCTCTCGCCACGCCGATACCGCCGATATACAGCTCGCCGATCACGCCGTAGGGCGCGGGGTCGCCGAACTTGTCGACGATGACCTCATGGTAGTTGAGGAGCGGTCTGCCGACGGTAACATAATCGGCGTTGGTCAGATCAGCCGCGTTGCAGGAGACGGTGATCTCCGTCGGTCCGTAGGTGTTGATGATGCGGATGGTGTCGGAGCACGCCTTGATCGCGTCGCGGAGCGCCATCGGGTAGCCCTCGCCGCCGGACATGACGAGCCTGCACTTGGCGAGCGCCGCCTTGAAGGGCTCGAAGTCCATATACTGCTGTAAGCGCGAGGGGGTCGCGTTGATGCAGTCCACACTATACTTCTCCATCAGCTCCGCGAGCGCGCGCGGATCGTTCATCTCGTCCTCTGCGGCAAAGACCAGCGTCTTGCCGTTCGTGAGCGCCGCGGTATGCTCCTTGAAGGACATATCGAAGGAGATGGTCGTGACGGAGAGGTAGGTGGAGATATTCTCCTTTAAGTAGTGCATGTGGATGTTCGCGGGATGGGGGTTGAGGTAGTTGCAGATGCCCTTGTGGCGGAGCATAACGCCCTTGGGCTTTCCGGTCGAGCCGGAGGTATAGATCATGTAGCTGAGCTCGGTGTCGCTCATTTCTACATCAGGATTATCAGTCTTGTCGCCGACGACGATATCCGCGACGTCGATCGCCTTCTCAGCGGGATAGTCCGCGAGCTTGTCGGCGGTGGTGATGATGAAGGAGGCTTCCGAATCCTCGATAATGTGGTTGATTCTGTCCGCGGGGTACTGCGGATCGCAGGGGATGAACGCCGCGCCCGCCTTGTTCACGCCGAAGAGACAGGCGAAGAAGCAGGTCTCTCTCGGGAGCAGGAGCGCCACGCTGTCGCCGGTCTTGATCCCTCTCGCGATCAGGTTGTGGGCGACGATATTCGCCTTCTCGTTCAGCTCCTTGTAGGTCAGGGTCGCGTCCTTCGCGATCAGCGCGGTCTTGTCCGCGTTCTCCTCGGCGCTCTTCTCAAAGAGCTTGTGGAGCAGGGTCTCGCCGATCTCGGCGGTCGCCTCGGTCTTGAAGGCGTCGAGCTGTGCCTTCTGCTCCTCGGGCAGAGCGAGGGCGTCGCGCACGGTCTTGGCGTTCGTGCCGAGCAGGCTCAGGGTATTTCTGAGCTGACCGATGAAGTTCTCGATCACCGCGTCCTCGAACAGCTCGGAGGAATACTGCACCATGAAGTGCAGACCCTTCGCGCCCTTGCGGATGACGATGCCGATATCGCGGCTCATCTTCTGGAGCGGCGCGTACATCTCCACGCTCAGGCCGTCCTTATCATACGCGGGCGGGTTCCACATGAAGTTGACGCTGACGTCGAAGATCGGGTTGCGGCTCTCGTCGCGCTGCTTAACAAACTCGCCGACAACGTCCTCAAACGGCAGATACGCGCCGTAGGTCGCGTTGCGGACAGCCTCGCTGACGCTGCCGAGATAATCGGCGAGTGAAGCAGAACGCCGGGGCTTCACGCGGACGGGAGCGGTGTTGACGAACATACCGATCACGTCATCCGCGTCGTTCGGTCTCATATTGGTGGGGATGCCCAGCACCACGTCCTCGGACGCGGTATACTTGCCGAGCGTCATGGAAACAGCGGAGAAGATCAGCTCGAACTCCGTCACGCTGAAACGGCGGGCGGTGTTGTCGATCGCCTTGAGCTGTTCGTTATCATAATCGAAGTCGATCTGTCTGTCGGAGAGCGGGTGCACCTTGGGGCGCTTGCCCTTGATGGGCATTTCGTTGACGGGAACGCCGTCCGCGAACAGCTCGCGGTAGAACGCCATGCCGCTCTCATACTTGTCATTCAGGCTGTCGTCGTAAAGGTCGGAGAGGTCGATCTCAGAGGCGGTGACCTCCACGCCGTTCAGCCCGTCGATCAGCTCCTTGACGAAGGTCTTTGCGGAGCCGCCGTCGAAGGCGATATGGTGGATCGCCATGTGCAGGATGATACTGCCGTCCGCGACCGCGTAGAGGGTCGGACGGACGGGGATGCCCGCGTTGAGGTTGAAGGGCTCCGCGTAGCTGTCGATGATCGCGATAACTTCCTCACGGGAGGCGGCGGTCGTTTCAACGATCTCGGGGAGCTTTTCGGTCAGGATACGCACCGGCAGACCGTTGTCCTCGCCGTAGGTCGAGGTGAACGCCTCGTGCGCCGCGAACACCGCGTTCAGAGCCTTCTTGACGGTCTCCATGTCGGAGCCCTTGATGATCGCGGCGATATTCAGATTGTAAACGGTGGAATTCTCATTGAGCTTCTGCTCAAGGTACATGCCGCGCTCGGAGGGGGTCAGCGGGTAGATCCTGACCTTCTTCTCCTTCTTGGTACGTTCCTTGCGGCTCGCCTTTTGGATCAGCAGGCGCTCGATCATGCGCGGGGACTTGCCCGCGAAGATATCCGCAGTCGTGATCTTGTAAATGCCGCACTTCTCCGAGACCATGGCGCACTTGATGGAGTCGCCGCCGAGCGCGAAGAAGTCGTCGTCGATACCGACGTTCTCAACGCCCAGCACCTCCTCGAACGCCTTGCACAGCGCCTTCTGCATATCCGTCTCTGGAGCAATATAGTCGTTCTTGAAACTGCCCGCCTCGGGCGCGATGAGAGCGTTCCTGTCGAGCTTGCCGTTCGCGTTGACGGGGAGCTTGTCGAGCTTCACGAAGAACGCGGGGATCATATACGGCGGGAGCTTCTGGGAGATCTCCGCCTTGATCTCATCCGCGTCGACGGGCTCGTCCTCTACATAGTAAGCGACCAGATAGACCTGACCGTACTGGTTCTTGAAGTCCTTCAAGGCGGCGTCGTGAACGCCCTTGACCTGCTTGACGATCGCCTCGATCTCGCCGGGCTCGACGCGCTGGCCGTTGATCTTGACCATCCAGTCCTTGCGGTTGAGGAAGATGATGTTGCCGCCCTCGCCCTTTCTGACGATGTCGCCGGTCTTTAAGAGCTTCTGATAGCCGTCCTGCTCAGCAAAGGGATTGTCGATGAAGGTCTTTGCGGTCTGCTCGGGCAGGTTGAAGTAGCCGTCCGCAAAGATACCGGCAAGGCAGAGCTCGCCCTCCTCGGCTTCCTTTCCGTTTTCATCGAGGATATAGGCGCGGACGTCGCCGATCGTCTGACCGATCGGTGTATTCTCATAGGGCTTGTCGATCTTGAACGCGAGCACCGCGCCGGCGGACTCGGTCTGACCGTAGGCGACGAAGATCTCGTATTCATCGCTGTAGATATTCGAGACGCGCTCGCTGCCGGTAAAGACGGTTTTGAGCGTATCTCCCTTCTGCTTAAAGACCTTGAGCATCTTCGGGCTGATGAAGGTGCGGTTGATCTGATTCTCCTCGATATAATCCGCTAAGAGGATCGGATCGCGCATTGCTTCATACGGCATGAGATACGCCGAGATACGCGCGCACAGCGGCGCGAACACGCCCTGCACGGACGCGACGAAGGTGAACGGCGCGCCCAGCGCGGCGCGCGCGCCTGCGGGTGTTTTCGCAAACTCGATATAGCGGTTCACGGAGTCGGTGATGCTCGCGTGGGAGTGGAGCACGCCCTTGGGCTTGCCGGTCGAGCCGGAGGTGTAGATCAGAAGCGACGGGTCGGAAGGCTCGGGGGTCACGGTCTCGGCGATAGGCTCCTCGTCCTCGATCCCGCGCAGGAATTTCGCGTTGATGACGGTCTTTGCACCGCAGTTGTCGCGGATGAATTCCAGACGATCCTCGGGGTAGTTTGGCGACAAAGGCGCGAACGCCGCGCCCACCATCCAAACCGCGTACATCGCGGCGATGTACTCCTTGTTGCGCGGCAGCTCGATGGTGACGAAATCACGGCGGCCGACGCCCAGACGGCTCAGCTTCGCGGCGATCCTGCGCGCGTAAGCGTCGAACGCACGATAGGTGAAGGAATTGTTCTCTCCCTGATCCACGATGACGGTGAAGTCGGGGTACTCCATAACGTTCTTTCGGATTTGGCTGATGATATCGCTCATATGAATCTTCCTTTCTGCCTTTCTTCAGTCGGCGCGACCGAGAAATATATATGTATTTATCATAATACAAAAACGCTTTCTTGTCACGCATTTTTATTAAAAACCTGCAAAAAACTCATTTCCTTTTTCTGCTTCATTCATACCTTTACAGTCAAAAAAATATTTACGGTCAAAAATTGTTTTTCTATTGACATTTATGTTACTTTCATGTAACATAGAGAATAGGTGTAGCATATCCTGTGCGGACATGCGCTTTTCACGAAAAGGACACCTGTTTGAGGAGAACAGAAAATGAGATCTGTATATGAACGTGAAAACCTGAAAATTACAGAATTTGATACAGAAGACGTGATCACGACCTCCGGCGAACAGCATCAGCAACTCACTACGCTATCCGAACGAGAGAATGCTCACCTTTCATTCAACCTGCTTGATCTGCCCACGAACGGTTCTCCATGGTGGTAACGCCGTCTTTTTCAGAACAGCTTACACAGCGCTCCCGCTTTGCGGGGGCGTTTTTTGCGCCGCAAACGACCGCGGGGAGTTCCGCTCTCACCGCTTAATACAGGTTGACATTCCTTCACGCGTGTTGTAAAATAAAAAGGATAGCAAGCGTCCGTCTTTTCGGCTCAGAGAAGCCGAGGCTCGCTCTGCACAGCTTTCATGAATCAGGTGAAGAATTTGTCCAGATTACGCATCATATCCGCGACCCTGCTGCTGGCTCTCGCGCTGAGCCTGACGGCTTGCGGCAACGCAAAGGAGACCGCAGGCGAGCCCACACAGAGCGCGCAGGTCTCAGAAACGCAGAAAGCATCCGACGCGGCGGCTCCCGTGAGCACCGAAGTTGCGAAGGAGAGCGAGACCGCCGCGGGCAAGTCCGATAAAACAACAAGCAATACAGCTGAGAACAGCTCCGACAGCGCTCCCGCAAGGAGCGACACATCCGTCAGCAAGGAGCAGAACAGCGGCAGCACACAGAACAGCAACAACAGTTCTCAGGACAACACGAACCAATCGAATTCGAACAGCAATAAAAACACCGATACTTCCGGGAACAGCAAGCCCGCACCCGCGGAGCAGCCGACCGCTGCTCCTGCCGAGCAGGGTGACAGAGATAACGCCGAGGTGAGCATCAATGACCTGTAAACTGCGTAAAGCCATTTCCATCCTGTTCAGCGCCGTCGTGCTGACCCTTGCCACGGCAGTCATCACCGTCTCCGCCGCAGGAGTTTTGCTCGGGGACGCCGACCTCGACGGCGAGGTCACGGTCACGGACGCCACGAGCGTGCAGAGAACGCTCGCCAACCTGCCTGTCAGCGGCAATTTCTCCCTCACCTGCGCCGATATCGACAAAAGCGGCGAGCTGGAGGTAACGGACGCGACCTTCATCCAGCGCTGGGTAGCTCAGATCGAGACCCCCTACCCCATCGGCGTCGTGCCGACCGAAGCGCCGACCGAAGCTCCCACTCAGGCTCCCACTCAGGCTCCCACGCAGGCGCCGACCGTCATGCCGACCGACGAGGACGGCTGGGGACGCGAGATCTTCAAGCCCTGATCTTATACTAAGTTTCATTAAAACACTTTAACATTTATCGCGTTAAATTCCGTATAACTTCGTTGTCCTCCTTGACAGGCGCCAGCCTGTCTGCGTCGTCCGCCTCGTTCTACGAAATTTTCCGTTAATAAATTTGTTTGTTAAAGCGTTTAATGGAAACTTAGTATTATTCACCAACATATTACGGCAGAAGCCTGCCTGAACCTGCGGCGTTTGCGTGATTCACGAACGCCGCTTTTTCGGAGGATCATATGGAGAAAAAAGAAAAGAAGAAGCTGACCCCGCGGCTGTTCGTCAGCCGTCTGACAGGATTTCTGTTCGCGGTCTACGCGGCGTATAACATCTTCATCATCGTCAGGGACGCCGACAGAGGGATGCCCTCCGAGGGCATCCTGATCAGCGCCGTGGTCGCGCTGATGTTCGTGGCGCTCGCCGTATTCATGTGGACGCCCGGCGTCAATCCGAAGAATACGCGCTTTTTGATGGTACGCCGCGCGACGTTCATCGTCGCTATGCTCGTGCTCTTTGCGCTCAGACTGCGCCTGATCGGCCGGTACGTCACATTTATTGATTTTTCAGAGATGTATACCGTTTTGTATTGTGTGCCGTATTTCGCGACGCTGGCGGCTTTCTTTCTCTTGCTGATCTTCTTCATCTTCATCATTAAGCGCCTCCCCTTCTACCCGAAGGCGCGCGTTGTGCTCCCGGTGATCACAATAATCCTGTTTGTGATCGCGCTGGTCGCGGAAGCCCTGCTCTACTTTCTCTACAACACCGGTATGGAAGCGAGCGTCCTGCGTACGGTGGTTATCCGCCCGATCTTTTATCTGGGCTTTATCAGCCTGTCCGCATACTTCCTTTTCGATCCTGAAACGAACTGAGGTATCATATGAAACTCAATGAAAACTTTGTGATCCACACCATCGGAGACGAAACCATGCTGATCCCGACCGCCGCGGCGTCCTTCCACGGCTTGGGAGAGGGCAACAGGACCGTCGGATTCATCCTCAACCGCCTGACGCAGGAGACCACCGAGGAGGAGATCACCGACGCGCTCGCCGCCGAATTCATCGGAGACCGTGAGGAGATGGCGCAGGACGTCCGCGCGATCATCGAAAAGCTCAGAGCGATCGGAGCGATCGACGAATAAGACGCTCCCCGTTACCTACAAACGCTATCCGTTCTACCACAGCAGTCCGACTGCTCAAAAGGTTCTTTTGATATGACAGATTATCCCAAAACCGCACAAACGCTGATCACCCTTCTCACCTGTGCCGTGAATGAAACGCCGTGCACGCTCAGCCCTGAAGAGATCGACTTCGACGCACTGTATGCCCTCGCGAAAAGCCACGTCCTGTGCGCCGCGGTGGGCTATGCGCTCGAGAGCGCGGGGATCGAGGAGCGCCGCTTCACGCAGGCGAAGCTGAAAGCCAAGCGCAAGCTCGGACTGTTCGATATCGAACGCGCAAGGGTCTTTGAAAAGCTCGACGAAGCAGGGATATGGCACCTTCCGCTGAAGGGCGCCGTGCTCGCCGCCTGTTACCCTCGCTACGGCATGAGGGAAATGAGCGACAACGATATCCTTTGCGACAGCTCCAAGATGGAAGAGGTCAGAGAGATCATGGAGTCTCTCGGCTACACCTGTGAGAGCTTCGGCGAAAGCCACCACGATTCCTACCAGAAGCCGCCCACGCTGGAATTTGAGATGCACCGCACCCTGTTTGAGACGGACGATATGCCCGCGCTCGATGAATACTATGCAAGCATTTTTGACAGGCTGATCCCGCAGCACGGATATGAATATGCCTTCTCACACGAGGACTTCTACATCTACATGCTGGCGCATACCTACAAGCATTTTTCACACAAGGGCACCGGTCTGCGCCCCCTGCTGGATATTTATGTGTATCTGAAAGCGCGTCCCGACCTCGATCTCCCCTACATTGATGAGGAAGTTCAAAAGCTCGGGATCGCAGAATTTGAACTGCTCTGCCGCCGTCTCGCCAAAGGGCTGTTCGGTACAGAGCCGCTCAGCGAAGAGGACGCGGAGCTTCTCCCGCAATTTCTCTACTCTCCCCTATACGGCACGCAGGAGCAGGGCGAGTATAACAACCTGACGCGTTCTCTCGACGGGAGCGACGCAAAAAGCGCGAAGGCAAGGTTCTTTTGGAAATGGTTCTTCCTGCACGGAAACGATCTGAAGAAGAAATATCCCTTCTTCGCACGTCACAAGTGGCTTCTGCCGGCGCTGTACGTCTACCGTCCCGTCAAGGGCGTCCTGACCCATCCAAAGGCGATCGCCCACCGGATCGGGAATGTGGTAAAATACCGCTCGCCCAAAAAGCGGCTCTGACCGCATCATGACAAACGACGTATCTCATACGTTCACAATCATACAGAAGGAGAGCCTTTGGAAGCTCTCCTTTTTTTGCAAAAACCAAGGAGGATGAAGCCGGGCTCCATCCTCCGATGTGGTTTATAGGATTAATATTACTTCTTATACTAAGTTTCATTAAAACACTTTAACATTTATTGCGTTTAATGGAAACTTAGTATGATACCTCGTCAGTCTCTGAGCGCCGGGCTATGATACTCTTGATATTGCCAAAAGTCCGGCGATCGACACGACCACCGGACTTTCTGCTTGAGTTATATTTATTATTCCTCTGCCATTAGAGTTAATCTGTATTCAGCCATATGTGAAGATCATTTCATAATCATATAAAGACTATTTCGCGTTCATTTTACGACGTTGTGAGAGGTAAAAGACGATGCCGAGCGCAATCCAGACAAGGAGCATGATATAGGATTCCGTCCCGAAATGGACGCCGGAGAGACCGGGGATCGGAACCAGCTGTAGGACCATGAAGCCGAGCGAGAAGATCAAGCCGACGACCGCCATGATTTTCAAGAAAATACTGCCGTCCTTGAAGCGCTTCATCGTGACCAGAGTGGACGCGCAGGTGAAGAAGTAGCCGATCGAAGCGCCGATCGCGGACATATCCACAAACCATCCGAGTGCCTCACGCCCGAGGATCGGGCCGGCAAGAGAAATAATGATGCAGAAGATCATCGCGTTCTTCGGCGTGCCGTGCTTTGCGTCGACCTTTCCGAAGAAAGCAGGAAGATAGCCGTCACGGCTCATGGAGTACATCAGACGGCTGGACGCGAGATAAAAGCCCATGATTCCCGACAGCACCGCGCAGGAGACCGCTACACCGACGAGCACCATACCGGGTACGCCGAGCAGTCGCTTCGCCGCTTCCAACAAGAGCCACGGAGTGGAGGAGGATTCCACGATCAGATCGGGCCAGTTTTCCAGCGCCGCCGCCGCGATCGTGTTGTTGGCGGTATAGACGAAGCAGCCGAAGATGATCGCGATCAGCATGATCAGGCTGACCTTTTTATAGGAGAACTTGAACTCCTCCGCCGCCTGTGGGATCGTATCAAAGCCGACAAACGCCCACGGCGCGATCGCGAAGGTCGCGAGGATAGCCGAGGCGATCCCCATCGAGCCGCTGTGAGCAAACTGATCGACGGAGGTATATTGTCCGTTAGTTGCCGCCTCGATCGCCGCGGACTTATCAAAGCCCCAGATCGGCGCGACATTATCGAAGGAAGCCTTACTGACGGATACTGCAAGCAGAGCGGCAAGGACGGTCTGCACGATGCCCGCCTTCTTCACGCCGAGGATATTCAGCACGCCGAACAGGATCAGGATTCCAAAAGCGAGGAGCATCTCCCCCATCCATACGTCAAAGCCGGCGATCTGGTAATGAAAACCGAATTTCAGGATATCTGCCGAGCCGTCCAGACCGTCCACGATCAGACCGATCGCGGTGGAATTCATCGGGACATTGGTCAGATATGCCGCTACGAGGAACCAGCCGCAGATATAGGCGGTGGTCTTGCCGAAGCATTCCTTCGTGAAGGTGAACTCGCCGCCCGCCTTCGGGTACTTCGGCACCATATAGGCATAGCTGAACGCGATGATCATCATGACGAGCGCGCCGAGCGCCATCGCGATCGCGGTTCCGGCGACGCCGGAGTTCGGGAGGAATTTCTTTCCCGGGTTGATAAACGAGCCCCAGCCGATGATACAGCCGAAGGCGATCGCCCAAACATGCATCGGATTCAGCTGACGTTTTAAGGTGGGGTTTTGCTGAACGTTCTTTTCCATTACAATTCTCCTTAGAATTTATTGAAAAGCCGCATATGCAGGGTCTATGGCTTTCAGTTCTTTATAGGTGTCTATCTCCGCGACGTCACCCTCCTGACAGGGGATGATCTCAACGCGGTATTGATCATGAAATACCGTCAAGGGCGCTTGCTCCCAGTATCTTTCCCTTCCGCCGGGGAGCTCATATGCCTGTGCGATGTGCTCCTCCAGCTTTGCGCCATCTTCCGCGTTCCAATAGGAGATACCGATCATCTGGTAGCAGTTGAAGCCGCCGTACTTCTCCGCTGTGATCACGCCGTCCTTAGCATCAAAGCACCAGTCGTCGGAGCGCTCCTTATATACGCCGAGGAAATCCGAGGTGTAATGATACTTTTTGATCAGCTCGGGGCGGTAGAGGATCAGATCGGATTCAAATACATAGGCGTTTTGCATCAAATGACGCGCATAGTAGGCGGAGGAGATGTCGTTCGTTTCATTGAACACAGGATTCTCAATGAACTTGATCATCGGGTACTTCAAGAGGAGCTGGTCGAACTGCTCAGCAAAATAGCCGCGGGTCACATAAAGCTCCTCTATCCCGACGGCAAGGCAGGCGTCGATCAGTCCATCGAGCATCCGCACGCCGTTCACGCGCACCAAAGGTTTCGGCGTATTCAATGTAACGGGCATCAGGCGGCTTCCAACACCCGCCGCGAGGAAGATCGCTCGCTTTGCGCGGTAAGGCTCGAGCGCCTCTCTCCCCTTCTGCGTCAATGCGCCTTCAAAAATGTAGTTCTCGTCAAATAAAGCCCTGATCGTTTTGTTCACTGTTCCGAGAGAATAACCCGATCTTTCCGCGATGATTCTCTGCGAGGGCGTTTTGTTTTCAGATAAAAGTACAAGGATATCGAATTGCTTTCGTGTCAGCACATCTTTTCTCCGTTCATTTTTCAGCTATTATAGCATGTAGTTATAACAACTTTTTTCTGCATTAGAATTATATTTAATAAAAATGTTTAAATTTCAAATAATATCTTGTTTTATTTGAACATTTACAGCATATCAGCACTTTCTTGAGTTTTCCGAAAGTTGCATAAAACCATGCAACTTTTTATGAATATGCCATTTAGATGAGAGGCAATTCATCATGAAAGGAAGAATGATATGAGTATCTCAAGTGAGATCAGCAGAATAAAGGACAATATATCCTCGGCGTATGCAGCGCTTGACGATATGGGCGCTGATACACCGCAGGCACAAAACAGCGAGAATCTCAGATCGACGATCGAAACGATACCGAGATCCGACGGAACGGTGACGCTTCAATACAAGAACCAACTGAACCTGAATGCGCTCACGACCGGCAAAGAGCTGAATCCGTACAACGGCGCGATCACGGATAACACGATCCGCAATATCACGGACTACTTCCCGGTGATCCCGGGGAAATATCTCGTATCCTCCTATTACATCAATCGCGTTCTCAAGCCCTACTCGATGATCGCTGTATGCTTTTATGACGGCGAGAAGCAATACCTCACAGGTCTTGCAAATTCTCCCTGCGTAACTGTACCCGAGGGTGCCGTTTACGCGCGCGTATGCGGCAACACATATATGCCGAGGGCTGAATTCAAAGCGCAGCTGGAGCTTTCCGACACGCCCTATCCTACGTTCTTTGAGCCTTACCGCGAACCGGAGAAGGGCTTGGACGACAGCATTGTCGAAGCGACCCGCATCGTCACAAAAAGCAACGCCGACAGGAACTTCTACTTTGCGCTGCCGCGCAGGCTCTACTGCACCGCGGGAAGGAACATGCGGATCTATCACAGAAATATCCTCTCTCACCCGAAGTACACCGTCGTGTTCTATTCCGCATCCAAGAGGCAATCATCGGATACCGTAGCCGTTACCGTCAAGAACTTTGACGATTACGCGGAGCTTATCCCGTCGGGAAGCGGCGTCGTTGATATTCCCTACGCCGTATATGACGACGATTTCAACCAGATTCTCTATGATAATGTTGCGGTTCAGGTCACCGACTCCGCCGCGCCGTCAGCCACTGTGCTCATTATCGGAGACAGTACCGTCGAAATAGACAATGTTCTGGAGGCAAAGCTGAGGGGCTATTACGAAGGAACAGCTTCAACGCTCACGCTTCTCGGTACACGCGGCAGCGCAGGAAACATGCACGAGGGTCGCTCCGGCTGGAAGGCAGAGGAATATGTGTCGCTCTCCGCAAAGGGAAGCGTCGTCAACGCTTTCTGGGACGGTGAAAAGTTCAACTTCTCTCACTACATGACGCAGCAGCATTACACCTCAGTCGATGCAGTCATCATTCAGCTCGGCATCAACGACATTTTTAATGAGACGATAGAGGATTTCTCCCCCGACGCCGTGATCGGATATGTGGATGAAATGGTATCGTCGGTCAAAGCGTATTCCGATACCGCAAGGATCATCCTCGACCTGGTGATCCCGCCCAACAGCAACGGTACGGATTTCACCGAAAAATATCATGGAACACAGGCGGAGTGGCTCTACCGATACAATACGATCAGGTACAACCGACGCCTGACCGACTACTACCGCGAGGACAGCAGGGTCACTGTGCTGGGAATCAATGCGGTACTGGATACGCATACAGATATCCGTGACGGCGTGCATCCCAGAACTGCGGGTCAGGAAAAGATCGCAGGCGTGATCTACGACTGTCTGGCTAATGAGATGGAGGGATAATATGAGTTTGGACAGAATCAGCTACAGAGAGTTGAAGGAGCAGACAAGCGCCCTGGACGACAAGATCGGAGAGCTGAGCGAGCTGCCGACAGATGACAAGTCCTCGGTCGTTTCCGCTCTGACGGAGGTTTTTACGTCTGCCGGTAATGGCAAAGCTGCAGTAGCGGCGGCGATTACCGGCAAAGGGGTTCCGACGTCCGCATCGGATACATTTGCTCAGATGGCGGAGAATATCGGAGAGATCGAGACCGGGATCACCCCGACCGGCACCAAGGTCATCTCAGCAAACGGTACTTATGACGTCACCGCATACGCACAGGCATCCGTTAACGTCAGCGCACAAAGTCCGGTGCTGGTTACAAAAAACATCACGGCTAACGGTACCTATGACGCTTCCGGCGATAACGCAGACGGATACTCCTCCGTCACTGTCAGCGTTCCGACAGGCTCCTTTAACTGTAAAGCCTTCCCTCTGACACTCAGCGAGACTGTTTCGGGTCGGCAACTCGTCGTCAACTCAGACGGCGACGCAGATATCGCCGCCCATCGAAACGACAGCAGCTTTGTTGTCGGGATCATGGCGCTGAATACCGCTTCATCGGGAAGCACCAGAATGGTATTCGTTTCTAACTGCAGTATGCATTCCGCTACATCCGGCGACGTTTACGGTGCTTATATGCAGAGCTCGTCCCAGGGCGTTTCCACCGGAAATGTCCAGAACGCTGCATCCTCAGCGCCCGCCAGCAAGCCCGGCACGATGAGCGTGGACGCAGGCGGCGTGATCCGAGCGTTCGCTTCCTCTTACTATCCGATGTTAGCAGGGAATTACCTTGTGATTTGCGCTTGGTGATCCATCGCATAGTCATACAAAACGACCGACAGGCTCATCCTGTCGGTCGTTTTATCTTAGAACAAATCATTTCACTTTATTTCTCAGCCTTACCCAGGTATTCCCGAATACATTTCTTAAACCCATCACGGCGGAATAGTACAGATCCATCAGAATCGGAGAACGCATACGATATAAAAGGCGGAGCTGACGGAGCAACGGCGATCGCGCATCGGCGACCCTGAACCAGAAAGCGATCTTCTCCGAACCCAGGATATCGCGATAGAATTTCAGACGCTCCTTACGCGGAAAGCGTTTTCCGGTCCTGTACATATTCGGCACACAGGAAAATACATAAGAGAGGTTCCCCTTCGCCAGACTCGCAGCGTCGGTTTCTTCCATCCCTAAGGAAGCGTACAGGCGTTCTCGGTATTCAATGAACAGGAAGTTCTTCTGAATAAGATCTCTTCTGAATCGGTTCGCAAGGGTATCCTCTCCCCTGCGAACCCAGTGATAATATGGTTCACCGATCAAGGTAACGGTTCTCGCTTTTTCAAAGCAGAGGGTGTTGAAGATCAGATCCTCACCCGGCTCCGTATCGGGATAAAAGACGGTTTTCGGTTCTTGTTCCAGCAGCGCTCTTTTATATATCTTGTTCCAAACAAAGTTGAAAGCATTCTTTTTCTCCAGCTCTCTGAGAGCGTCAGCGGCGCCGATACCGACCGCGTCAGTCAGCTCAGAAAGGACGGAATGATCGGTTTGTGAATAGTCCGTATAATGCGATAGCGCATATATATCGCAGGAGGATTGAACATGCTCCAACAGAGCGCGCAAATAACCCCTGTCAGCATGATCATCAGAATCCAAAAAGGTAACATACCTTCCCGTTGCGAGCTCCAAGCCGGTATTTCTCGCTACCGCCAAACCGCCGTTCTCTCGATGAATGACTTTCACACAGGAATACCGCTCGCGGTAGCTGTCACAGATCGTCGGACTGCCGTCCGTTGAGCCGTCGTCGATAAGAATGATCTCATATCCGTTTATCGTTTCATCTATGAGACTCTCCAGACACTGCTCCAGATGCTTCTCAACATTGTATACAGGAATGATGATGCTCAGTTCAATTGTTGAATCGATAATAAACACTCCCATCTTAAAGCAGACCCATATCCTTTAATACTGTGATTGCGTCCGTGTCGGAGTCCTTCATCAAATGGTTCAGCTCAGCCAGTGTATGGGCACGGCTTCCGGGTTTGATGAAGCGGAACCATCTGACGACCTCATATACCGGCGTGAGCGCCCTGTGCTTTTTGAGAGACGGATAGAGGATACATAGATAATCATACGGCACAAACACGCGCGATTTTACATAGCCGAAGGCGCCGCCTTTTTTATGCTTACCTATGGAAACATTTTTACTCATCCTGCCGAAGCTGCCGCTTTGTACGATGAAGCGCTCGATATGCTCCGTGCCCTCCGTTTCGGTACCGGAAAACCATTTTTCAGATATTTCCCGTGCTTTCCCGGCGAAGCCGAGCAAGCCTGCCTTTTGCAGAAGCGCATCTCTCTTCTCTCTGTCAAAGGTCGTTTTATGATCCAGCAGCCACAGATCCATAAAGAAGCGGATCCCACAGCCGCCGTATTCGAAATGCTTCGCCATATGACAGATGTGGTACAGATAGAACATCTCAGCCGTCAGCTTCTTGCAGCGGGTCTCTCCGACTGCATAGCGCCAGCACTCCGATAAGATGCGTGAAGCGCCGTTGACCGCGTCATCCTCCAACAGGCGGAAATGAAGCTCGACCGTCACCTTCTCCTTATAACGGAGCTTGTAATCGTGGGTACCGTGAAAGACTCGCTTCATTCCCAGTTCGGTCTCACATAGCTCCAACGCGCGCGCGATCTCCTCTTCATGCACCAGAATATCGATATCCGAGCACGACCGCATCCACGGCGCGAGATAGAGCCGCCGAAGGACTGAGCCCTTCAGCGGTATAAAATCGATCCCGTGTTTTTCAAACAGATCAGAGACAGCAGAAAGGACCCGGGTCTGCTGAAAATACCGGTACTGCGCAGCAGCCTTCAGCATTTTTGCTTCTGTTTCAAGTTCATCGCTAAGCGGACGCCGAAGCAGATAATTCGCCGCAAGATGCGAGAGATCGTGCCGCTTGGAAAGCGACAGCATCTGTGAGATCGTTTCTTCCGAAACTGCATCATCCATATGCATATGGAACGTATCTCCGCAAAGCTCGGCTCTCAAAACGGAAAGCAGGAGCCTTGCGGCTTCATCATCCGGCAAAGGACGTCCTGTATCAGGCAAGGACAAATTTCTCATCCTCCTGCAGATGATTCAGAATGATATTGACGTCCTCCTGCATATTCTTCATCGTTTCATCCTCCAGCGGATAATCCACGATGAGGATGTTCGTCCCGTCATACCGACCGACGAGATTGCCCTCTTCCCCGCCGATCATGATATCAAACAGAGGCACGCCCTCGCTGGAAAAGCTCACCTTGCTGTCGGTTACGTCGATCATGATCCTATCCTTCCATTTCACGGGATAGTAAAGCTCACCGATCGAAGTGCTGATCGCAAAGACCTCCTGATTATCCTCACGAGCGTCAACGCCGGGGATAAAGGTGTAATCCTTCGCGAAATTCTCCAGGATCACATTGACGTCCTCCTGGATATTGCGGTAATCCTCATAGTGTTTGGAGGATTCCTTTACCTTAGCCATCTTCGTCATGACAAGATACTGACCCTCGTCCGTGATCAGCGTACCGAGAAGGTCGCCCTCAGTACCGTTAAAGAACAGCTCGAACACCTTCACGCCGTATGCGGAGAACGTCACCGTATACGGCTCGGTATCCTGCGCTTCAACCGTTACGATATCCTTCCACTGCTCAGGATACTTCATCACAGCAAGCTTCGTCGGTATCTCATAGGTGTTACGCGGCGCCTCAGTCGGCTCCTCGGCAGCCTGCTCCGTTGCCTCGGGAACAGGGGCTTTTTTTTCATCTTCACAGCCCGCGAAAATACACGCGCCGATCATGCAGATCAATAGTAAAGCGATTAATCTCTTCATAGTTCATGCCTTTCAGTTTTCTGTTTCATATCACAGCAGGATTCTTCCGTCCGCCGCGAAAGCATACAGTCCTGCGGGAATCAGCCCATTCGTTGCGGAATCGGACAGATACAGCTTTGAGCCGGTGAACACCTGACCCTGCTGACCGATGTAGTAGTAACTGCCCTGATAATCGATCACGCCCTTGCCCTTGACGACCGTTCCGCGCTCGTAGTAGTAGCCGTCGACGATGCCCTCTTTGAGGATGATCGAGCCGTCAGGATTGAAGTAGTAGGTGCCTGCCGTCAATAGACCGTTGGTCATATTCGCGTTCATATAGAGGGATTTGCCCTTGTAGACCTGACCCTGCTGACCGATATAATAATAACTGCCCTGATAATCGATCACGCCCTTGCCCTGTACAACGGTACCGCGCTCATAGTAGTAGCCGTCGACGATGCCTTCTTTGAGGATGATCGAGCCGTCGGGATTGAAATAATAGGTACCCGCCTTGAACAGACCGTTGGTCATCGTCGCATTCATGTAGAGCGACTTGCCCTTATAGACCTGACCCTGCTGACCGATGTAATAGTAGCTACCCTGATAATCGATCACGCCCTTGCCCTGTACAACAGAGCCGCGCTCGTAGTAGTAGCCGTCGACGATGCCTTCTTTGAGAATGATCGAGCCGTCGGGATTGAAATAATAGGTGCCCGCCTTGAACAGACCGTTGGTCATCGTCGTGTTCATATAGAGCGACTTGCCCTTATAGACCTGACCC
>CACYFH010000019.1 GCA_902773635.1 uncultured Ruminococcus sp.
CCGTCAGCTGACAGTCGACGGCATCTTCGGCTCGAACACCGGCCACGCGGTCAGGCTCTTCCAGCAGCACAACAACCTCACCGCCGACGGGATCGTCGGTCCCGCAACATGGACGGCAATGCTGAGCTAGGGAGAGAAGAAACGAATAACAACAAGAAAGACCGCTGCGTAAACGCAACGGTCTTTTCTATTTCGTGCCTTTATTGGCCTGTACGCTTGACGACGATCCCGATTCTTCCATCAACAAAAATGTAATACTGGTGTTCGGATATCGTCGGTCTTGGTGACCCATCGGAGATTCGAACTCCGGACACCTTGATTAAAAGTCAAGTGCTCTGCCAACTGAGCTAATGAGTCAAGTGGGGTGATTAGTGGGAGTCGAACCCACGCTCTCCAGAGCCACAATCTGGCGCTTTAACCAACTAAGCTATAACCACCATAACTGGCGCGCCAAAAGGGATTCGAACCCCTGACCTACTGCTTAGAAGGCAGTTGCTCTATCCAACTGAGCTATTGGCGCATGAATTTGTCAGCCTAACCATTATATAAGAAACGGCGGAATTTGTCAAGCATTTTCGGAAAATATCTCAGCTTTGCTTTGCCGTTTTCTGCTTCTTGATGACCTTGAGACGGGAGAATTCCTCTCTGTCTTTTTCGTCGAGCGCGTCGGTGATGAATTTCACGTCCTCTTCAAACTTCGGGATCATGATATTCTTCAGGGCGTTCGCGCGCTTCTGGGTCTGCTTGATGGCGACGGCGAGACGGTAGACGCTGTTTTCGATCTCCGCAAGCTCCACCGTCAGGTACTTTGCCTGCATGAAGAGGGCGACCGCCTCGTCAAATCGCGCGTTGGTGTGATTCAGGCCGTAGTGCAGCTCAAGCTGTTCCGGCTTCTCGATCGTCAGCATCGGGATCTCCACGCCCATGATCGAGCGCGAATCCATCGTGACGGTCGTGTCAAAGGGAACGGTCTTGGACAGTTCGTCGCAGAAGCCGAGCGTGATGTTCGCCTGCTCGAGCGCCTTGTAAGCGTCCGCGAACGCCTTGTCGACGGTACCCTGTATCCGGGAGGCGCGGTCGATCAGCGCCATCATCTCGCGGATGAGGATATTGCGCTTCTTGTCGAGAAGCTCATAGCCGACCTTCGCGAGCGAGAGCGACTTCTTCGTCGCCATCAGATTACCTTTGGTAGGGACAGCCATGGTGTCACTCCCTTCGTTCGTGTAATGAATACTGAAGATTGAAAACTGAAGAATGAATAATATCGGGAAACGCTGACACGTTTTGGATATTGGATACGAGTGTCCTGCCGTTCATTATTCATTTTTAAGTTTTAAGTAGCTTGATAATATTTATCAAGCATACTGTCGTCCACGCGGTCAAGCTCTGCGCGGGGGAGGGTGGAGAGCAGCTTCCAGCCGAGGTCGAGGCTTTGGTCGATACTGCGGTTCTCGTCAAAGCCCTGATTGACGAAGGTCTGCTCAAAGAGACGACCGAACTCGATATACTTCTTGTCGGTGTCGGAAAGCTCCTCCTCACCGATAACGGATGCAAGGGAACGCGCGTCGATGACCTTTGCGTAGCTTGCGAAAAGCTGGTTCGACAGCGCCGCGTGATCCGCGCGGGTGAAGCCGTCGCCGATGCCGTCCTTCATCAGTCGTGAGAGGGAGGGCAGGACGTTGACCGGCGGGTAAATGCCCTGCGCCTGCAACCCGCGGTCAAGAACGATCTGACCCTCGGTGATATAGCCGGTCAGGTCGGGGACAGGGTGCGTGATGTCGTCGTTCGGCATGGTGAGGATCGGGATCTGAGTCACGGAGCCTGTCGAGCCCTTGATCATGCCCGCGCGCTCGTACATCGACGCGAGGTCGGAGTACAGGTAGCCGGGGTAGCCCTTTCTGCCGGGGATCTCACCCTTTGAGGACGAGAACTCGCGCAACGCTTCCGCATATGAGGTCATGTCGGTCATGATGACCAGAATGTGCATATTCAGCTCGAAGGCGAGATACTCCGCAACCGTCAGCGCACAGCGCGGGGTCAGGGTACGCTCGATGATCGGGTCGTTAGAGAGGTTCAGCAGCATGACGACGCGCTGCATGACGCCCGCCTCCTCAAAGCTGCGGCGGAAGTAATCGGCAACGTCGTTCTTGACGCCCATCGCCGCGAAAACGACGCCGAAGTTGTGCTCATCCGCGCCTTGGATCTTCGCCTGACGGACGATCTGTACCGCCAGCTCATTGTGCTTCATACCGGAGCCGGAGAAGATCGGGAGCTTCTGACCGCGGATCAGGGTCGAGAGCGTGTCGATGCTGGAGATACCGGTGTTGATATAGTTTCTCGGATAGATACGGGAGACGGGATTGATCGCCGTACCGTTGATATCTCTCTTGGTGACAGGGTAGATGTCGCCGAGACCGTCGATCGGTCTGCCTGCGCCGTCGAGGATCCTGCCCACGATCTCCGGGGAGAGGGGCATCTCCATCGGGTGACCTGTCAGGCGGGTGGAGGTGTTGTCCAGGCTGACGTCTCGCGTGCCCTCAAAAACCTGCACAACGATGCGGTCGCCCTCGATCTGGACAACTCTGCCCTGGCGGGTGGTGCCGTTCTCAAGGCGGATGTCGACGATCTCCTCATAGGAAGCGCCCTTCACGCCGTCGATGACGACCAGAGAGCCGTTGATTTCTTTGACGCCTACATATTCGATAATCATGTCAGCCCTCCTTATCCTAAGATTGCAGTGATTTTCTCGTCGATATCCGCAAGATACTCGTCGAACATTTCGAGGTGATCGTTGGGGATATCGTATTTGATCTTGGTGACTTTTTCAAAGAGTCCTGTCTCGCGAATACGGTTCAGCGGGATGTTCTCCGCGATGACCGCCTTCGAACGCTCATACAGGTGCAGGATGGTCTTCATCATCAGCTTCTGCTTCTCGAGCGGGACGTAGGTGTCCTCCTTATGGTACGCGTTCTGCTGTAAGAAACCGACGCGCACGAGCTTCGCAATCTCGATGATCAGCTTCTGGTCGTCGGGAAGCACATCAGAGCCGATCAGCTTGACGATCTCCATGAGGCGGTTCTCCTCCTGCAAAAGTGCGGAGATACCGCTTCTCAGCTCGACGAAATCCGCACCGCAGTTCTTCACATACCACGGATCGAGGTCGGTGAAGTACTCACTGTAGCTGTCGTTCCAGTTGATGGCGGGGTAATGTCTCGCGTAGGCGAGGGATTTATCCAAAGCCCAGAAGCAGCGGGTGAAGCGCTTGGTGTTCTGGGTGACGGGTTCCGAGAAGTCGCTGCCCTGCGGGGAGACCGCGCCGATGATGGTGACGGAGCCCTGTGAGCCGCTGAGCACGTCGGCACGACCCGCGCGCTCGTAGAATTCGGAAAGTCTGGAAGGCAAATATGCCGGGAAGCCTTCTTCCGCGGGCATTTCCTCCAGACGGCCGGAGATCTCTCTGAGTGCCTCCGCCCAGCGGGAGGTGGAGTCCGCCATGATCGCCACGTCATAGCCCATATCGCGGTAATACTCCGCGAGGGTGATGCCGGTATAGATGGATGCTTCACGCGCCGCGACAGGCATGTTGGAGGTGTTGGCGATCAGGGTGGTGCGGTCGGTCATGGGTCTGCCGGTCTTGGGGTCGATCAGCTCGGAGAATTCCTGGAGCACCTGGCTCATTTCGTTGCCGCGCTCGCCGCAGCCGACGTAGACGATGATGTCCGCGTCGCACCACTTCGCAAGCTGGTGCTGGGTCATGGTCTTGCCGGTGCCGAAGCCGCCGGGGATCGCCGCCGTGCCGCCCTTAGAGATGGGGAAGAGCGTGTCGATGACGCGCTGACCGGTGATCAGCGGGACGGTCGGAGTCAAACGATTCCTGACCGGTCGCGGAGTGCGGATCGGCCAGCGCTGACAGAGGGTCAGCTCATGGTTGTTGCCGTATTTATCCTCAATGGTGACAATCGTATCGTGCAGTTTATATTTGCCGTCGGGCTTGACGGCGGTGACCTTGCCGCTCAGATACGGGTGCACCATCAGCTTATGGGTGATGATCGCGGTCTCGGGCACGGTCGCGTAGACAGCGCCGCCCTCGAGCATATCGCCGACCTTCACGGTGACGGTTACGTCCCACTCGCGCTCCGTGTCGAGCGGAGAGACGGACGAGCCGCGGTTGATGAACGCGCCGACCTCCTTCTCAATCTCCGCGAGCGGTCTTTCGATACCGTCGAAGATGTTGTCGAGGATGCCGGGACCGAGGAGCAGGTTCATCTGAGTGTGCGTGCCCTCGATCGGGTCGCCGGGCTTGAGCCCTGTGGTATTCTCATAGCACTGGATCGTGGTCAGGTCGGCGGTGATACCGATGACCTCGCCGACAAGTCGTTCCTTGCCGACGTAGACCATTTCCATCATGGAGAATTCCTTAGCCGCCTTGACGGTGACGACAGGACCGTTGACGCCGTAAATCACATTCGCCATCACACTACCTCCAGTCCTGCGTTCTCGATGAACCACTGCCGCTGATCGTTCAGACGGCTGTCGAGCGTATCGTCGGCGCAGATGCCCTTCTCGGGGCAGTAAATGCGCGCGCCGCCGAGCTGTATGCGGTTATCCGCTTCAAACGTCGCCTGCGGAAGGATCGCGGCGATCACGCTCTCTTTATCTTTATCAAAGGGAGCGAGAGAAACCACGCACGCCTGATCGCCGAAAAGCTCCTTCGCTTTCTCAGCCGAACGCTGTAAAAACGCCGTATAATCCGCGCTGTTTACAAAGTTCTTTAAGCGATCTTTTGCCGCCTCAAAAACCTCGTCAGCGATCTGCTGACGCTCGGTGAAAAGCTCACGTTTGAGCTCCAGCTCACGCTTCGCGGTCTCGTTGACGATGGCAGACTTGCGGCGGGTGACCTGCGCGTGGATGAGGTCGTATGCGTCCTGCAAGCCCTGCTCGGTCGCCTGTTCGATTTTTGTATTCTTGTAATCCTCGATCTCCTGCGTGATCCGCGCCTTCTGGCTCTCCGCATAGCGGTTGATCGCGTCGAGGAACTTGGATTCCTTTGTCTGTTCGTTCATAATTTACCTCTCTCGGTAATTCTGTGATCTGTCAATTCATGTCTACGCCGATGGCATCCTTGACGTACTTCGTGATGCTGTCCTTGGTGCGTCCGTTGCCGTGGCGGTCGGGAATCTCGATGATCAGGGGCTTTTTGAGGTTGAGCTTGAGGTCGTACACCGTCTCGCGGATGAGGTTCAAGAGGGTAGAGGTGATCAGGATCACCGCGATATCCTCCTCCTGCAGAAGCTCATTGAGCTTTGCGCGCAGTTCATCCTCCTTGTGGAGCACGACGCCGTCGACCCCCGACATACGCATACCCATCAGAGTATCTACGTTGTCGCTGAGCAAAAACATTCTCATGATATCAGAGGCTCGTCAGGATCATGATGGAGATCAGCATGCCGTACAGCGCACAGCCTTCGCCGAGCGCAACGAAGATGATGGATTTACCGAAGTTCTTCGAATCCTCAGAGGTTGCGCCGATCGCCGCAGGAGCAGAGCCGCCGACCGCGATACCGCCGCCGATACAGGAAAGACCGGTGGAGAGACCTGCGGAGATGTAGCCCAGACCCGCGGAGTTGTTCGCGGCGACCTCAGCCGCGGCGGAAGCGTCAGCCGCGTGGGCGATGATCGGGGTGATCAGGCAGAAGGCGGACACGCCGAGGAAGGAGAAGATCTGGGTCAGCACGGCGCGCTTGGCGCTTTTGCCCTTGTTGAAGGAGCGGATGCAGAGAAGAACGGATACCACCAGGAAAGCGGCGGGAATGAACATCAATAAATACTGTAACATAATGAAACCTCCGGATTATATAAAATAGTCGTTGCGAGGCTCGCAAGAGCCGTTGCAATCTCAACCGATTTATTTTTGAATATTACTGACGGTGACAGGCTCGTATTTTCTGCCGTCGCCGATATAGAATCTGCTGAACATCTCGTAGTATTCCAGTCTGAGTACCTGGATACCGACGAGCAGCGCTTCCAGCGCCATGACGATGATATTGCCGAGGATGACGGTGATCGTTGAACCGACCGGTCCGAACATGCCCGCCAATACGAACACGACCTTCATCATGCCCGCGTGGACGAGGATGAACGCGCCCACACGCAGGAAGCTCATGGTGTTGGTGACGTAGGAGAGCGCGACCTCGAACATCTCAAAGAGATTGTCCACGATGAACGAGCCGACGCCGTTCTCAAAGAGCTTCTTCTCGCCCTTGATCAGCTTGGAGAGCGGTTCGCGCAGGAAGATCAGGATCAGCGGCAGGACGATCAGACAGAGCACATAGGCGGTGTTCATGATGTGCAGGTCAAGCAGCATACTGCCCGCGAGCCCCAGCACCAGGGACGAGTAGAAGACCAGTCCCGCGACGCCGTTCGTGCCGAAGAGCGCGTTGCCGATGTCGCCGCGCTTGAATGAGGACACGATATTGAGGATCATCGCGATGATCAGGAGCACGACGCCGATGCCGACCGCGCCGAAGATCAGTATCATCGTGGTCGAGCCTTCCATGACGTCGATGGGCTTTTCCTCCAGCCCGAACAGCGCCTTGTAGACCGGGTCGAGCAGGTGCTCAAAGCCGAACACCGAGCCGAAGAGGAAGCCGAAGATCACTGAGCTGACGGAACAGGGAATCAACAGCGCGCCGAGCGGCATTTTCAGCTTCTTATACATGAAGATCGCCGCGATCAGGAGCATGATGCCCTGACCGACGTCGGCGAACATGATGCCGAACAGGAGGGTATAGGTGAGAGCGATGAACCACGAGGGGTCGATCTCTGCAGCGTTGGGCAGTCCGTACATCTCCGTGTAGTATTCAAAGGGACGGAAGAAGAAGCGGTTTTTCAGCTTCACGGGCGGGGAGTGCTTCATCTCCTCCTTCGCCTTGGTGAAGGTACATTCCACGCTCTCGATGGGGGAGAGCACCTTCTTGATCTGACCCTCATATTCCGCGGGGATCCAGCCGACCAGCACGAAGCCCGAGCGGTATTTGCACGCGTGGTTCTTGATGGAGATGTAGGCGTGGTGCTTGCTCAGCGCCGTGAAGAGCTTCAAAAGCTCGTCCACATGTGCCTTCGCGTAGGCGTCGATCCTGTTCTTCTCGTTCGTTTCCTGCTTCATCAGGTCAGCCTTCAAGCGCGCCTGTTCATCAACATAATGCTGCGGCGTGTCGTGGATATCGCTGATGTCCACACGCTCAAAGTACAGCCGCGAGAAGATACGGTCGATGTTGTCAGCCTCCGACAGCGGGGTGACGTACACGCCCCAGTTGTAGGCGTCGTCGCGCGTGCAGGGGAAGAACTCCACATACGGATTCTCGCTGTAGGCGTTGAGCTTTTGGTAGCTGTCCTTCGGAAGCCGACCGAAGCGGGTGATGATGTACTCACATTCATCCACCTTTTTCAGATCAAGGTCAAGCCCGACGAAGTGCTTCGCCTTCTCGATATTCGCGTCGCAGGTCTGTATCTCAGAGAGAAGCTGATCACGCCGTCCGATCATCTCGCCCAGCTCCTCATCGGCGCTGTCGATGATCTTTTGCGCGTCATTCAGGCTCATGTCGTCGTACTCCGGCGCGTCGACGATCCTCGCGCGTATCCCGGAGCCGTTCATCAGGTCTCTGAGTTTTTCCAGCAAAGGCGAATACTCGTTGGCGGAGTTGACGGGGATCATGCTCTCGTTGTCCGAGAAAAACTCCGCCGTCTCGTCGGGCTGGAACACGCCTGTGCGTCCCAGCGCCGTCGTCGCCTCGTCCAGCGCGTTCATCACGCCGATGACGGTCACGAGCTTCATTTTAGCCAGTGCCATGCTTTCACCTCACTATAGAATCAAAGTTTGCAGGATCCTTTCGGGCTCCATGCTGTAGCGCACGCCCTCGACCACTGCGATCACGTTGGAGAGCTCGGTCTCCGACAGGATATAGTACGCGAGGAGCACGATCTCCGGGTTCGTGGAGAAGTACAGCTCGTGTCTGCACCGCTCGTAGCGGCCCTGAATCGCCATCTCGCCTTGCTTGTCTAATTTCTGCGCCTGCTTGCCCACGCTCGTCTGCCGCAGCTCGGCGTAGATATCCTCAAAGGTATCGCGCCTGAGGATCTTCTCCAGACGCTTGCCGGATAAATTGCCGTAGTGCAGGACGTGGGAGCGGATCGCCTCATTACTGAGATTATAATATTTCTTTAAACGAATAATTCGTGAATAATTATTGCAATCCATCAGCGTGTCGATCAGCTCTGTGAGCTGTGCGCGGGTCTTTTTGCTCTTGACCTTGCCGATGTTCTCATACAGCATGCCGATGATCGCGTTCTCGAGCGCGTCCTCGATCTCTGCGAGGTCATAGTCGCCGATCTCGTCGGGCGGGAGCTCTCTGAGGATCTTCTGATACGGCGTGCCGCTGAGAGCTTCGAGCAGATCGTCATAATCGTCAATGGCGGAGAGCTTCTCAAGATCGACGTCTGTGTGCTGATTGAAGTACAGCGGGAGAGAGAAGATGTACTCTCTCGGTCTTTTGATAGAGAGCAGTGTGAGGAACTTCATCAGCTCCCGCACCTCGCCCCGTCTGAGCAGAAAGTCCGTCATCGGCGAGTTGCCCGTCTGGTATTTGCAAAGGCTCAGAAAGCTCTCGAACTGCTTTTCGCGCAGGATATTCTCCAGATTTCCGCGGTGGATATCCGTGCTGACCTTGTCGAGGTCGGTCTGGAAGTGGGTGTAGGATTTGAGATACTGGACGACCTCTCCGACCGAGCCGCACTTGACCATCGCCTGAAAGTCGCGCGGCATGAGCCGTTTTCCGTATTTACTTCTCGCCTTGGCAATGATCGCCGAGGCGGCGTTGATCAGCGCCATACGCACGCTCCTTTCTTCATTAGTTGCCGGTTGGCAGTTGGTTTATAAATCTGTAGTCATTCCGAGGAGGGGCAAAGACCCGACGTGGGAATTCCCCAAACAGAGACTGAAACGCCGGTACCCCTCTTTGTGGGATTGCCACGGGCTCGACACGCGTGTCAAGACCTCGCAATGACACTGTATTCATGAATCAGCTCAGCGCTCTTTTGACGATCTCGTCGACCCACGCATCCTTGTTGTCCGCATAGCGCCGGCGCATCGCCTGCTTCTTCTCTTCTGTTTCTTTTATGCAATCGTCGATGCGCTCCTTCGCGTGCTGTTCGTCGACGGCGATATTCTTCTCAACGCGGTCTCGCGCACGTTCGATGTAATCGTCGTAGATCTTGCGACGCAGAGCTTCGACTTCTTCTTCACTTTTGAGCTTCTCGGACTTCGCCTGCTGTTCGATCTTACGCGCCTGCTCGTCCATTTCTATGATCTTTTTCAGTAGGTCTTGCATCAAAACACCTCAAATCAGTTCTTTAATGACTGCAGGGGAGCGGGAAGCCTGCCGCCTAAGCGGATGAACTTCTCCGCGCTGCCCTTTCTCAGCGGCATAACGGGACCTGCGCCCAGAAGTCCGCCGAAGTTCAGCTCGTCGCCCGCCTGTCTGCCGATTGCGGGGATCACGCGAACGGCGGTCGTCTTGCTGTTGACCATGCCGATCGCCGCTTCATCCGCGATGATCGCGGAGACGGTCTCGGGAGTGACGTCGCCGGGGATGACCAGCATATCGAGACCTACGGAGCACACGGCGGTCATGGCTTCGAGCTTGGTGATATCCAGCGCGCCCTGCTTGACGGCGTTGATCATGCCGTGATCCTCGGAGACGGGGATGAACGCGCCCGAAAGTCCGCCGACGTGGGAGGACGCCATCACGCCGCCCTTTTTGACGGCGTCATTGAGCAGAGCGAGCGCCGCGGTCGTACCGTGACAGCCGCAGATCTCCAGTCCCATTTCCTCCAGAATATGCGCAACCGAATCGCCGACAGCCGGGGTAGGGGCGAGGGAGAGATCGACGATGCCGAAGGGCACGGACAGCCGCTGGGACGCCTGCTTCGCGACAAGCTGACCCATGCGGGTGATCTTGAAGGCGGTACGCTTGACGAGGTCGGCAACCTCGGTGATGTCCTTACAGTCCGCTTTCTCCAAAGCCGCTCTGACGACGCCGGGACCTGAGACCCCGACGTTGATCACGCAGTCCGCTTCGCCCACGCCGTGGAACGCGCCCGCCATGAACGGGTTATCCTGTACCGCGTTGCAGAAGGTGACGAGCTTCGCCGCGCCGATGCAGTTTCGGTCTGCGGTGAGCTTCGCAGAATCCACGACCGCGTGACCCATCATACGCACCGCGTCCATATTCAGTCCCGCTTTCGTCGAGCCGATGTTGACGGAGGAACAAACCTTTTCCGTGACGGAGAGCGCCTCCGGGATGCTCTCGATCAGCGCGTAGTCGCCTGCCGCAAAGCCCTTTTCCACCAGAGCGGAGTAGCCGCCGATGAAGTTCACTCCCAGCGTATCCGCCGCGCGGTCGAGCGCCTTGGCGAATTTCACGGGGTTCTTCGTCTGGCAGACGCCTGCGACGATGGAGATCGGAGTAACGGAGATGCGCTTGTTGATGATCGGGATGCCGTATTCGCGGGTGATATCCTCGCCGGTCTTGACGAGATCCTTTGCGTAGGTGCAGATCTTGTCGTAGATCTTATCGCAGGCTTTATCAATATCGCTGTCAATACAGTCGATCAGCGAGATACCCATCGTGATCGTGCGCACGTCCAGGTTCTCGTTGTCGATCATATTGATGGTTTCTAAGATGTCTTTCGTCTCTAACATAAGCGCCTCAGATCCTGTGCATGCTGTTGAAGATATCCTCATGCATGACGTGTATCTTCAGGTTGTTTTCTTCGCCGACCTTGTCGAGCCTCTTGGTCAGCTCCTCGATGGAGACGGTCGCGCTGCCGATGTCGCCGAGCATGATCATGGCGAACATGTCCTGCAGGACGCTCTGGGTGACCTCGATGATGTTCACGCCGACCTCGGCGCAGGCTGTGGAGACCTTGCTGAGAATACCGACGCTGTCCTTGCCGAGCACGGTGATGACTGCTTTCATAGTTTACCTCTCTGTTGGTTGGTTTTTTTATCGTAATTTCTAACCTATTATACTCCTTTTATTTGCAACAATATTATGGATTGGAATTAAAAAATGATAATTTTGTTACCAAAAGAAAAGAGCGACAGAAAGCCGCTCCTTTTGTCAATTCTTTTTATGCAAAATTAAAGTGTCTTTGCCAGCTCCTTGATGTATTCGCGCAGACCCTCCGCCGTGTCCTTATGCTTCAAGCCGACCTCGATGTTCGCCTGCAGGATGCCGAGCTTGTTGCCCATGTCATAGCGCTTGGAGGAGAACTCCACCGCCGTCATGCCCTCGGTACGCGCCAGCTCCGCCATCGCGTCGGTGAGCTGGATCTCACCGCCCGCGCCGGGCTTGGTACGGTCGAGTATGTCAAAGATCTCAGGCGGGAGCACACAGCGTCCGAGGATGGAGTAGAGGGAGAAGATGTCTTCCTTCTTCTGCGGCTTCTCGATCATATCGGTGCACTTGAACACCTTCTCGCTGATCGGCTCGATCTTTAAGGAGCTGTACTTCTTGATCGCTTCCTCAGAGACGGGCTTCACGCCCAGAACGCCCTTGCCGAAGGTTCCGTAGGCGTCGATCAGCTCCTTGGTCGCGGGGATATCGCCGATGATGACGTCGTCGCCGTACATGACGACGAAGGGATCGTTGCCGACGAAGGTGCGCGCGCGGGAGACCGCGTGACCGAGACCCTTTGTCTCGATCTGGCGGATGTAGTGGATGTTCGCCAGGTGGTGGAGGTTTTCGATGGTCGCGAGCTGTTCGAGCTTGCCCGCCCTGCGGAGCGTTTCCTCCAGCGTAACGGAGATATCAAAGTGATCCTCGATCACACCCTTGCCGCGGTTGGTGATGATCAGAATATCCGTGATGCCGGACGCGACCGCCTCCTCAACGATGTACTGGATGGCGGGCTTGTCCACGATGGGGAGCATTTCCTTCGGCATGGACTTGGTGGCGGGGAGTACGCGCGTGCCCAGTCCGGCTGCGGGGATGACTGCTTTGGTGATTTTCATGTCAATATCCTTTCTATACGGTCACATCAGACCGACAATGAATTGCGGGAGGTAGTTGAGCAAAAGACCCGATACGAGCAGGGAGACCGCCAGTCCGATGTTCACGCCGCCCTTGGTTTGGAGCTGTGTCTCGGCGTTCTCTCCGCTTTCCTTCGCCTTTTCCTTGATCAGGACGATCTGCTTTTTACAGTGGTTGAGGTACATGCGGTTGAAGCAGAAGCCGATCACGATCATCATCGCGATCCGCGCGATCTCAAGAAACAGCGGCAGATATACAAGCAACACGTCGGTCGAGGTCGCTTGGCTCAGTGCGTTCATCACGTCCCCGATGCTCAGCGCCTTTGAGTAGGCGGTGGCAAAGGACGCGGACATATACCGCGTGCCGAAGAGCGAGATGTAGCTGTCAAAGCCCATCAGGAGAAATTGCAGGGCGGTGAGGATCGCGCCGACCTTGTACATCTTGCGGTAGAGGAAGTACCCGCCCGAAAAGATCGCCGCCGCGAAATTGAACTTGCTCTTGTTGAAGTTCTTGATATTTGAGAAAACGCGGATGAAGTAGGGGGTATTCTGCTTGACGTACTTCGCGGCTTCTCCGGCGCTCACGCCCTCGCCTAAGTCCATATCTCCGGGAACACCGCCCAAGGGATCGAGGAAGGGCATGCCGTTTTGATACGCGTCCTGCCCCTGTGCGCCCTGACCGAACGGCGCCGCGCCGAAGGGTCTCTGCTGCTGCGCGTTCTGCTGACGCTGTGCGTTCCCATCGAGCGGAGCGCCGCAGTGCCTGCAGAAGAAGGAGTCCGGTTCGTTCTCCTGACCGCAGGAGGGACAACGCCTGACGCCGTCGGATCGTTCTTCACTTTCGTCGCTGTACTCATAGCCCTGCGCGTGCAGGTCGACGTGACAGCAGTGCCCGAGCTGTTCGTAGCATTCTCTGTGGTGCGGGGTGCCGCAATCGGGACAGACGACGATATCGTCGTCCGCGTGGAAGTACTTCTGACAGACGGGACATTTGTTTCCAATGTAGTCCATAAGCATACTCCTATAGCATTATCCTATAGTATTCTCAGGATATTATACCAAATAAATTTCCATTTATCAACTGTATTTTTTGTAAACAATGCCATAATCCTTCAAATTGGCGCATTTATGCAAGTTGCGTCTTTACATATCGCTCGATTTGTATTATAATTTAAAATGTATTGTTATGTAGTGAGGTTTTGAATTATGCTGCAATTCGAAGAACTGAAATTGAAATTAGAAGGCATGAAGCCTGAGATAGACGACCTTGCGTCCGCGCTCGGTCTCGGTCAGATGAGAAGCGAGATCCAGCAGCTGGAGAACCGCGCCGCCGAGCCGGGCTTCTGGGATGATATGGAGAATTCCCAGAAGATCTTACAGCGCACCGCGAACCTGAAGGGCAAGGTCGAGAAGTACGAGAAGCTCGAAGCGCGCTATGAGGATGCGCTCGCGCTGATCGAGCTGGGCGACGAAGCGGAGGACGAGAGCCTGATCGAGGAAGCGCAGGCGGAGCTTGACGGCATCCGCGCCGATATTGACCGCCAGCGCCTCGAGACCCTTCTCACCGGCGAATATGACAAGAACAACGCCATCCTGACCTTCCACGCCGGCTCCGGCGGTACGGAGGCGCAGGACTGGGCGGAGATGCTCTATCGCATGTATACCCGATGGGCGGCAGCACACGGCTTCAATGTCAAGGAGATCGACTATCTCGACGGCGATGAAGCGGGCTTAAAGAGCGCCGTCCTCCTGATCGAGGGCGAGAACGCCTACGGCTACCTCAAGAGCGAGGCGGGCGTCCACCGTCTGGTGCGCGTCTCTCCGTTCGATTCCGCAGGCAGACGGCACACGAGCTTCTCCTCTCTCGAGGTCATGCCCGAGATCAACGACGATATCAAGGTCGAGATCCCGCCCGAGGAGATCAAGATGGACGTTTACCGCGCGTCCGGCGCAGGCGGTCAGAAGGTCAACAAGACCTCCTCCGCAGTCCGTCTGACCCATATCCCGACAGGCATCGTGGTCGCGTCTCAGGTCGAGCGTTCCCAGTACCAGAACCGCGACGTCGCGATGAAGATGCTGATCTCCAAGCTCATGGAGATCAAGGAGCGCGAGCATCTGGAGAAGATCGAGGACATCAAGGGCGTCCAGAAGGAGATCACCTGGGGTTCCCAGATCCGCTCCTACGTTTTCATGCCGTACACCCTCGTCAAGGATCACCGTACCTCCTATGAGACCGGCAACATCAACGCCGTGATGGACGGCGACCTCGACGGCTTCATCAACGCCTACCTGAAAGCGCTGTCTTTGGGCGAGTTACAGGGTTAATCCAATTCTGACATACAAAAGCCTCCCGACCGGGAGGCTTTTAATTATATACGGAATGTTGTTGATGAAAACTGTAGGGATGACCAATGGTCATCCGCAGAATGACGGGCATTGCTGATGGATCATACCGCAGATAGGACAGATACGCTTCTGCCGACGGACGAGCGGTGCTCGTCCCTACATATTACGTTTAACGTTTTATGCCTTCCTGCCCTTCAACAGCTCCACCGGGATCGCGAGCCATTCTCTGACGAAGTAGGTGGGGTAGGTGGAGAGACCCGCGAGGTTCTGCTCGGTGTTGACCGCGCTGACGTGGAGCGTGCTGTCCGCGTTATGCGCCGCGATCCTTGCGCGTAGCTGGTGATAGCTGTCCGTCACGACGGTGATATCCTTGCTCAGCCCGCTTTCCGCGATGATCTCAGCGGAGAAGCGCAGGTTTTCTTCTGTATTGGTCGCCTGATCCTCGATGTACACGCGGTCGGCGCTGATTCCGTCCGCGGTAATCTCATTGAACATGCACTGACCCTCGCTCATGACCTCGTCCGAGCCTTGTCCGCCCGTGACGACCGCCTTCGCGTTCGGATGGGTGTTGAGGTATTCCTCCGCGGCGTCGATTCTCTGCTGTAAGAGGATGCTCGGACCCCACGGCTTGACCTGCGCGCCTAAGACCACCGCCGTGTCGTTTTCACCCGGCTGAGCGGTCATCGCTCCGACCATGAAGCCGGAGACCGTCACCGCATAGATCACAAACGCGCTCGCCGCGATCTGGATGATGCGGAACAGCACCTTTGTTATTTTTCTTCTACAGAAAAATCTTTTCACCCGCAGGTAGGTTTTCCGCATGCCGAAGCGGAAGAATACCGCCGCGCATACGAACAGCCCCAGCGCCGTCCCGACGTTGTACACGCCGTAGTAGAAGGGCGTGAGGAACCACAGAAAGAATACGACAGCCGCCGCCGCGAGCAGGAGGCGCAGGATACGGCGGATCATGCTTCCCGGGCGGCGATCAGCGCCTTTGCGAGCTGATCGGGACAGGACGTGCCGCGACCGGCGCAGTCGATGCCCTGTAATTTCTCGATCGCTTCATCGACCTCCATGCCCTCGACCAGTCTGCCGATGCCCTGCAGATTGCCGTTACAGCCGCCGAGGAATCGACAGCCCTTGATGATATCGTCCTCGATCTCGATTTCGATCAGGCGCGAGCATACGCCGCGCGGGATATATTGATACTTCATATGCTTTTCCTTTCCTTATCCTTCCGGGTGCGTTTCTTCTGCTTCCGCTTTCTCAGCCGCTTGGGCGTTCTTCTCTTCGAGCTTCTTCTGATAGCTCTTCGCGAGCTTGCCGACCGCGATCAGCACGCCGAACAGCACCGCGACCAAAAGCATCCACCACATACGCATCCTCCTTTTTGTTAAAACAAAAGGCTCGCCCTAAGCAAGCCTTGGAGCGGATAACGGGGCTCGAACCCGCAACATCAACCTTGGGAAGGTTGCGCTCTACCATTGAACTACATCCGCAAATCTATTATTAGTATAATACCAAATCTCCGTGAAGTCAAGAAAGCGGACAAAATATCTTTTATAATTCTATTTTTTGTGGCAATCCGCAGAATTCTGTGCTATAATATTTTCCTATTCGTTTTCAGGAGAGACAGCTATGGCGTATCGGATCAACCTCGGACAATGGAATACGATCTTCGCAGTACCCGCCTCCGTTGTGGACAGCCACATCAAGCTCGCGACGGAAGCCCAGTTGAAGGTACTGCTGTATTTACTGCGCCATGCGGGTGAGGAGATGGGTGAGGAGACCCTCGCTTCCGCCCTGAATATTTCTATTGAAGAAATAAAAAACGCGCTGGATTTCTGGTGTGAGCGAGAGGTGCTCTCTTTCAGCGAAGGTTCTCTTGTGCCTTCCGAAAAGCCGAGCGAGCAGATCGCTCCGACCGCCCCCGCTGAGCCGAAGGCGGAAAAGCCAGCGGAGAAGCCGCGCACGACGATCTCCCGCGCTCAGCGTCCCGATCAGCTCACCGTCGGCAGGCTCCTGCAGGAGGACAAGCTCCTCGCCGGGCTTCTCGACGACGCCCAGCAGATCATGAAGAAGCCGCTCTCCCCGGGAGACGCCGCGACTCTCGTGATGCTGTACGACAGCTTCGGCTTGCCGTGTGAGGTGATCGCCCTGATGATGAACTATCTGAGCGCCTCAGGCAACGCGAATATGCGGAGCATCGAGCGCCTCGGTATCCGCTGGGCGGACGAGGGCATCCGAACCTCGGACGACGCCCTGCGCGAGATCGACCGCATGACAAGCTCCAAGGAAGCATGGAAGAAGATCAGCGAGCTGTTCGGCATCCACACGATCGGCAATCCGACCAAGTCTCAGCTCGAGCACGCCGACCGCTGGCGCAACGAGTGGCATTTCAGCGACGAGATGATCACGGAAGCCTATGAGCGCTGTGTCGACAAAAAGGGCGCGTATGACATCCGCTATATCAACGGTATTTTGAAGCGCTGGCACGAGAAGGGTATCAAGTCCCTTGACTCTCTCAGAGAAGCTGAGAGCGCGGCAAAGAACCGGCAGAAAGCGAAGAGCAAGAACGGCAAAGGCTCGATGTTCACGCTCGACGGCGCGTCCTTTGACGTGAAAAAGTACGAAGAAGATACATTATTTGACGACTAGGAGAGGTGCTTATGCCTTATTCCAACGATATTTATTTAGAGGCGAAGGAGCGGATCGCAGAGCGCAGGATGAACGCGCTGAGAAACGCCGACTACACCCGCGAACAGCTTTATCATGAGTTTCCGCGCGTTCGCGAGATCGACACCGAGCTCAGGAGCATCGGCGCGTCCGTCGCGAAGTGCGTCCTGAAAAGCAACGATCCCGACGATATCCGCAGGCTCAGCGAGCGCAGTCTGAGCTTACAGGAGGAGCGCAAGGCGATCCTGACCGAAGCGGGGCTGTCCGTTTCCGTCCTCGAGCCGCATTATTTCTGCGAGAAGTGCGGGGACACCGGTATGATCGAGCTTGAGAACCGCACGGTCGTCTGCGACTGCATGAACAGCCTGATGGCACAGATCGCGGGCGAAAAGCTCAACGCCGACCTGCCCTTGAAGGACTGCACCTTCGAGCGCTTCCGTCTCGATTATTACAGCGACAAGCCCGATCAGGACGGGCGCGTCCCGCTCAACCGCATGTCGAAGATCCTCAACTACTGCCGCGACTATGCCGACAATTTCAGCACAAAGTCGAAGAGCCTCCTGATGCGTGGCGCGACGGGACTCGGCAAGACCCATCTCAGCCTCTCTATCGCGAACGAGGTCATCAAAAAGGGCTTCTCCGTGATCTATGTCACCGCGCCCGATATCATCAACCGTCTGGAGCGCGAGCATTTCTCCTATCAGCAGGGGAGAGAGGACTCGCTGAGCACGCTCTTAAAATGCGACCTTCTGATCCTCGACGACCTCGGCACGGAGTTCAGCACCCAGTTCTCCGTCTCCTGCGTCTACAATCTGATCAACTCGCGCATGCTCGCCCACAAGCCGACCGTCATCAGCACCAACCTCACCCTCACGGAGCTGGTCACGGTCTACTCCCAGCGCTTCGTCTCACGCCTGATCGGCGAGTGCGACAAGCTCGATTTCATCGGCTCGGATAACCGCGTCAGGAGGATAATTCCATAAATTTTAAAAATCTTTTACTTTGCACTTGACAATTCCCGTTTTTTGGTTATAATAATAAAAGTGCGATGCGGAATTGTGTAAGGGTAGCACAGCAGACTCTGACTCTGTATGTCTGGGTTCGAATCCTAGTTCCGCAGCCAAAGGCCCCGAAAATCTTCGGGGCTGAATTTTTCGAGGTGTGGCGCAGTTTGGTAGCGCGCTTCGTTCGGGACGAAGAGGTCGCAGGTTCGAATCCTGTCACCTCGACCATCAGCAAAAACCCAGTATTTAAGCTAGAACGGCTTATTTACTGGGTTTTTTCGTGTTTTATGAGCTTTTCAAATGGTTCAGAAATTGACCCTTTGCACCATGTTTTTGAAGCGGTATGCAACAAAAATGCAATAATAAAATTACAGTAAAAATGCCCTTCGGGAGTTATTCCGAAGAGCACTTATGCAATAATTCTTGATCCTTTTTATCAAAAGCCGTGTAGATGCTGATCACCTTGTCATCTGTCTTCTGTGTTCTGGTCTCGTGGGCGTAGATTTTCAGGAGCACTTCGGGATCATCCCAGCCGCCGTAGGAGCACGCGGTCATCAGGTCAATGCCCTGAATAATGAGTTGCGTTCCGTAATAATGGCGGAGCTTGTGGAAGGTGGCGGTCACTGTAATCTGCTTTTTTAGATTGCAGAAGCGTTTTGTCAGCTCGTGAGGATCCATTCCGAAGTGCTTCCACTTCTTGCACTCCTTGATCAGTTCCTTGCTCATGGGGACGAAGCGATCGCCCGCGTCGGTCTTCGGCTGTTTGATGATATAACCGCCTTCGCCACGTACCTTCGCCTTATTGATCAGGACGCCGTTGCCGAGAAAGTCCGCGGGCGTCAGCGCGCAGATCTCGCTCCTCCTCAAGCCGGCAAAGGCGGCGAGCAGGATCGGGACGCGGATCTTCTCGTCCGCGTTCTCCAGCAGGAGCTTGATCGTGTCCTCGGTGTGCGTGTGCACCTTGGGCTTCTTCTTCTGAGGTAAGCGGATGTTCAAGCGCAGCTCCGGGTGATAGGCTTTGAGAATGGTGCAGAGCAGATAGTACTTGTTCCTCACGGTCTTGGGCGAGTTGTTCGCGGAGATCTCATTGACCGCGGTCTGGATGATCTCGTTGGAGAGCTGGTTCAGCTTGTACGGCAGGAGCGCGGGAAAGTCCATCTTTGCGGCTCTGTTGTACTCTCTCAGCGTGGAAGGGGAGAGGGTGTTACTCTTGCTGTTGATGTACCTTTCGTACGCCTGAGCGAGCGTGAGGCTGTCGTATGTGCACGCTGTGGGCGCGCCTTCCATCCTCGCCTTCTCCGCGAGCTGTCTGACCTCGCGCTTCGTGGACGCCGTGATCGACTTGTACTTGCGCTTCCCGGCGGCGTCCTTGCCGAGATATACCGTCGCATGGTACGATCCGGACTTGGTTTTCTTGATTTCGAACATAAAAATCCCCCTGTTCAAAAATATAGTTTGACACAAGGGGTACAGATAAGCTATAATGATTAAGACGTTTGGTGCGTCGCTTAGGTGTAACCCTTGTGGTTGCGCGGCCGCTCTATCCTGTTGGCGCAGGGTAGGGCGGTTTTTTTTATTTGGTTTTGAAAGTATAGTTATAATTATTGGTTAAAAGAATTCAAAGTATAATTTAAACTAATTCCTTTAACCCTGTCCGGCTCTGGAAGCTACTGCAATTATAGCATAAAGAACCCATGCGCCGATGATCAGGGCGTATTTCAGCGCTTTGTTCATATTCTCTTTCTTGACGAGGATCAGCGTCAACGGGAGAGGGAAAATGAAGATCCAACCGAGAACCCACAGCCATGTTTTTCGCTTTGGCTTCTGAGGCTGAATGTTGACTTGGACCGTCTGAGGAGGAACGTAATTGACCGGAGGTCTGACGCCCACGGCGGTATGTACGGTCTGATCATCGGTAGCCTTCTTTGCACCGGGAATATAGCCGCAGTTCGGGCATGCGTTGGAGTAGTACTCTGTATGGCAGACGGGGCAGGTGCGGGCTTCCTGACCCGCTTTAACGCCGCAATGCGGACAATGAACGCCCTCGGTAAAGACAGTCCCGCAGTTATCGCATTTATATTTAAATTCATTTCCGCCGCAGGAGCTGCACTTAACAGCGTCGGCGGCGTTTTCTGTTCCGCAAAAGCTACATAGTTTCATGATGTTTCTCCTTTTATATTAGGCACTTTTAGTATCTGCTTCTCTCTCACACTCCGCAACGGGCTTATCGCTGTAGAAGTGATCTTGTTTGATGTGTTCCAGCTCGTGATCGGCGACCTTGCGGCGCTCCTTCTCGCTGAGATCTTCGTTGATGTATACGTTATAGTTGCCGTCGGCATCGAGCACGGTCACGCCCGGCGTCGACAGCTTGATTATTCTGATAAAAATATCTCCCATTCGCTGACATACCTCTTGATATAATAATAGTTTTACTCGTTCTGACCTCTCAATGCCTCAATGATCTTGACAGTTTTCTCGATATCCTCTTTTGTGGAGTTCTTCGCCGTTTTGAACAGCATCTTCATTTCGGGACGGGTCTTGAGCTGTTCAAGGTATTCCTGAAGCTCTATATCGTCTGTTAATTGAGATTCTATTTTTTCTTCCGTTAAATCTGACTTTAAGATTCCGAAATAATCAGCGAGCATTTGCATTTTATCTACACGAGGATATTTTTTTCCTTTTGCCCAGTCTGATACAGTTGAAGCGGTAATACCCAGATCGTTAACAATATCGGATTGTGTTTTCTTGCTAATTGTGAGATAGTAATTAAAATTTTTAGCAAAAATTCTTTTATTGATCTCTGCTTCTGTAATACCCATAATTTCACCTCTTCCTATCCGTTGAATTGATTATACACTAAAAGCGTAATAAAATCAACATATTTTTTAAAAAATTCCGTTTTTAGCTTGACATTACGCTAAAAGCGTGATAATATAGTATCACTTAAAGGAGGTGAAACGATGGACATTCCTAAAATCACTTTAGCAGCTGCGCGTGTTAACGCAGGATATAATCAGGAGGAAGCCGCAAAAGAGCTGAATATTAGCAAAGCTACTATTCAGAACTATGAATCTGGGGATACAGTTCCCAGTTGGGATATGGTGAAGAAGATCGAAGCTCTTTATCGGTTTCCGTCTGATTATATTTTTTTTGGAGCGGAATTACGCTTAAAGCGTAAAAATGCGTACTGAACCCCACCGGAAAGGAGAAAACATGGAGAAAGAAATACTGAACCAAATCCTCGAGAAGCACAAGAAATGGCTTGCGAACGAAGAGGGCGGCGAGCGTGCCAACCTGCGCGGTGCCGACCTGCGCGACGCCGACCTGCGCTATGCCAACCTGCGCGGTGCCGGCCTGCACGACGCTGACCTGCGCGGTGCCGGCCTGCGCTGTGCCAACCTGAGCGGTGCCGACCTGCGCTGTGCCGACCTGAGCGATGCCGACCTGCGCGACGCCGACCTGCGCTATGCCAACCTGCGCGGTGCCGACCTGTGCGGTGCCGGCCTGCACGGTGCCGGCCTGCACGGTGCCGACCTGAGCTATGCCGACCTGCGCAATGCCAACCTGTGCTATGCCGACCTGCACGGTGCCGACCTGTGCGGTGCAGACTTAGACTTTTCTTGTTTACCCTTGTGGTGCGGCTCGTTAAACGCTCACTTTGATGATAAGCAGCTGATCCAAATTGCTTATCACCTTGTGCGCGCCGGGCTCAATAGTAAAAACGCCAGCGAATCTACAAAGGCAGAGCTTATGAAGCTAATCAATTTCGCTAACCGCTTCCATAGAGTAGACGAGTGCGGAAAGATCGAAGAATAGAAAGGAGACAACCATGAAAAGTTTAAAGATGCGCCTGTTCGCAGAAACCCACAGGTATGCCCACAGGTACCGCCACATGGAGGAGAACACGCAATACACGGATATGGAGACGATAGCAGTAAAGTCGTCCTTTCAGACGATGTATCGGTTCTTGATCACCGCAGGGCTCGAGGACGAGTACCTCACATGGCTGGAAAGCCTCGAAGAGGACTAAGCGACGATCGCGTGAGCGATTGACAATTCAACATTCTCCGGCGTTCCGCGAGCGCACCGTCCTCTGCACG
>CACYFH010000020.1 GCA_902773635.1 uncultured Ruminococcus sp.
TCTTTGAGATCGATCCCGGTAAGAAGCTCGGTCTCACCCTCACCCCCGGCGTACAGTACAAGATCATCTTTGCCCGTACCGAGGGCAACAACTGGGGCGCACAGACCTACGATCTGCTCTTCACCACCGATTGCCTCGGTCATATCGCATACTGCGACGGCAGCATGTACGAGAACCCCGTAGATAGCTCCAAGAAGACTCTGGCTGCGTTCTGGAGGGATATGGACGCTTCCGTGGTCGGTCCCGTTCTCCAGGTTTCCTCTATCGGTAACGTTGTCGGTACCTGCCCCGAGGAGGGCAAGACCCCCGCTTCCATCTTTGCTGACTTCCTCACTGTCGTCAACGACAAGACCGGGAAGACCGGTCTCGAAAATGCCCGCAAGTACGTTGTTGACGTCGGCACCAAGACCGAGCAGGAGCTGATCGACGATATCGGCGCAGGCTTAGGTCTGACCAAGGACGACATTAAGGCTGCTTTCGAGGAGAACACCAAGGATTCCGCAGACAACGACGTCACCACCACTTGGTCCTATGAAGCTTCTACCCTGCCCTCCGGCTCCACTCCGACCGAAGCTCCCACCGAGGCTCCTCACGTTCATACTCCCGGCGAGCCGGTTCAGGAGAACGTTGTCCCCGCTTCCTGCTCTCAGGAAGGCTCCTATGACGAGGTCGTTTACTGCACCGAGTGTAAGGAAGAGATCTCCCGTGAGCATAAGACCATCGACAAGCTCGCCCATACTCCCGGCGAGCCGGTTCAGGAGAACGTTGTCCCCGCTTCCTGCTCTCAGGAAGGCTCCTATGACGAGGTCGTTTACTGCACCGAGTGCCAGGCGGAAATCTCCCGTGAGCATAAGACCATCGACAAGCTCGCCCATACTCCCGGCGAGCCGGTTCAGGAGAACGTAGTCCCCGCTTCCTGCGAGGCGGAAGGCTCCTACGACGAGGTCGTTTACTGCACCGAGTGCCAGGCGGAAATTTCCCGCGAGCAGAAGACCATCAACAAGCTCAACCATAACATTGTCTTTGTAGAAGAGGTTCCCGCTACCGCTACCGCGAACGGTGTTGCGGCTCATTACGAGTGCACCAACTGCCACAAGCTGTATTCTGACGCCACCGGCTCCATTGAGGTCACCGCGGAGTCTCTGGTCATCAAGGCGGAGCATGCGCGCGGCGACGCGAACTCCGACGGCGATGTTGACGTTATGGACGCGACTGCGATCCAGCGCTACCTGATCGATCTCTACAACGAGACCTTCGACGAGGTTGCAGCCGACGCTGACATGGACGGCGTGATCGACATCATCGACGCTACCCTGATCCAGCGCATCGACGCAGGCATGACCACCTTTGAAGAGTGGGACGCCAAGCACGCCGGATAATTCTTAATAACCCCCAAGAGGCTGTCTTGCGACAGCCTCTTTTTTTGCATGCACCCAAAAATAACCCCTAACCCCTAACCACTAACCACTTTCCACTTTCCACTTTCAACTTTACTTCTCCTTCGGCTTGCTGATCAATCCCGCGATCAGCGAGAAAACGATCGCCGCCGCAACGCCGCCCGCCGCCGCGGTGAGCGCGCCCGTGAGGATCCCCATCGCGCCGTCCTTGTCCACCGCCTCGCGGATACCCTTCGCCATCAGGTGCCCGAAGCCCGAGAGCGGTACAGTCGCCCCCGCTCCCGCGAACTCCGCCAGCGGCTCATACAGCCCGACCGCCGAGAGGATCACCCCCGCGACCACATAGCCCGTGAGGATCCGCGCCGGGGTCAGCGAGGTGCGGTCGATCAGCGCCTGCCCGATCAGGCACAGCGCCCCTCCCACCAAAAAAGCCCATAAATACTGCATAAAATCTTCCTTTCGTAAGGCAGTGGTTAGTGGTTAGTGGTCAGTGATTAGTGATCAGTAATCAATGATCAGCAACCAACGACCGGCGACCAGCGACCAGCAACCAGCAACTAGCGACCAGCAACCAGCAACCAGCAACCGGCAACCAGCAACCAGCAACCAGCAACCAACAACCAACAACTCCCGTTAAAATATTAACATCTTTATCATATTGAAAAATGACATATATAATGGTATTATATAAGAATAGTGTAAAAATATACATGAATTAAGGACAATTCTCAAAGGAGGAATCCCATTGTCTGAGCTCAGCTTTCCCAAGCGGCCATACCGCACCCGGGGCGGCGTTCATGCTCCGCATAACAAGAATACCGCGCACAAAGAGAGCGTGATCATGCCGGTCCCGCCGATCGTCGCGCTCCCCATGACCCAGCATATCGGCGCACCCTGCAAGCCGATGGTCAAGGTCGGCGACACGGTGGACGTCGGCCAGCAGATCGCGGGCAGCGAGGCCTTCGTCTCCGCGCCCATCCACGCGAGCGTCTCCGGCAAGGTCAAGAAGATCGACAAGATCACCATGCCCGACGGCAGCAGAGTGGACGCCATCTTCATCGAGAGCGACGGCGAACAGCGCCTCTCACCCGATCTCAAGCCCCCGCAGGTCGAGACCCTCTCCGAACTGATCAAGGCCGTCCGCGACAGCGGTCTCGTCGGCTTGGGCGGCGCGGGCTTCCCGACAGCCGTCAAGCTCAATATCCCTTCCGATAAAACGGTCGACACCCTGATCATCAACGTCGCGGAGTGCGAGCCCTACATCACCTCCGACCACCGCGAAATCCTCGAGAACAGCTGGGACGTGATCTCCGGCATCATCACGGTCAAGGAATTTCTGAACATCCACCGCGTCATCATCGGCATCGAGAACAACAAGCCCGATGCGATCAAGGCGCTCCGCGAGATCGCCGACAGCTCCATCGACCCTGAGGACGAGATCCGCGTCCTCCCGATCAAGGCGACCTACCCGCAGGGCGCGGAGAAGATCCTGATCAAAGCCTGCACCGGCAGAGAGGTCCCGATGGGGGGTCTGCCGAGCGACGCGGGCTGTCTCGTGATGAACGTCGGCTCCATCGCCTTTATCTCCCGCTATCTCAAGACCGGCGTCCCGCTCGTCTCGCGCCGACTGACCGTCGACGGCGGCTGTATCGCCGATCCGGTGAACGTGATCGTCCCCATCGGCACGCCCATCAAGGACGTGATCGACTTCGTCGGCGGCTACAAGGAACAGCCCTATAAGCTGATCATGGGCGGCCCGATGATGGGTATTTCCCTGCCGAACGACGACTTGTACGTCATGAAGCAGAACAACGCCATCCTCGCCCTCTCCGCGAAGGAAGCGATGATGACCGAGCCCTCCGCCTGCATCCGCTGCGGCAAGTGTCTGGACGCCTGTCCGATGCGCCTCCAGCCGCTGGAGCTCAGCAACGCCGCCGACCGCGGCGACGTCGACGCGTTGAAGCACTTCAACGCCATGAACTGCATGGAGTGCGGCTGCTGCTCCTTCACCTGTCCCGCCAAGCGCCACCTCGTCCAGAATATCCGCATCGGCAAGGCGCTTCTCAATAAAGCAAAACGCGACGCGATCGCCGCGAGCAAAGGAGGTAAAAACTGATGGACGCTAAACTGCACGTTTCTTCCTCCCCGCATTTTCGCGGCAGCAACTCCACCCGCCGCATCATGCTGGACGTCATCATCGCGCTGTGTCCGGCGGCGATAGCCTCCTGCGTGATCTTCGGCTGGCGCTCGCTGATGCTGATCGCGATCTGCGTCGCCTCCTGCGTCCTGCTGGAGTACGTCGCGCGCAAGATCATGAAGCGCGACACGACCGTCGGCGACCTCTCCGCGATCGTCACCGGTCTCCTGCTCGCTTTGAATCTTCCCGTTGACGTCAATCCCCTGATCGCCGTTTTCGGCTGTGTGATCGCGATCATCGTGGTCAAGCAGATGTTCGGCGGCATCGGCATGAACTTCGTCAACCCGGCACTCGCGGCGCGTATCGTCCTGCTGGTGTCCTTCCCCTCCGCGATGATGCACTGGGTGCCCGCTCTCGGCGCTCCCGAGGACGCCATAATCGACGCGACCACCGCCGCGACGCCCTTAGCCGCCGCGCCCGGTACATACTCCTACGTCGACCTGCTGATCGGCCGCTGCGGCGGCTCCATCGGCGAGGTCTGCGCGGTCGCTCTGATCGCGGGCGGCGTCTACCTCGTCATCCGCAGGGTCATTTCTCCGATCATCCCCTGCGTCTACCTCGCGACGTCGGCGCTGATGAGTCTGGTCGTCGGTCTCGACCCGCTGTACCAGCTCCTCTCCGGCGGCATGCTGCTCGGCGCGATCTTCATGGCGACCGACTACACCACCTCCCCCGTCACCCGTTGGGGCAAGGTGATCTACGCCGTCGGCTGCGGCTTCTTCACGATCATGCTCCGCGCCTTCTCCAATATGCCTGAGGGCGTTTCTTTCTCCATCCTGCTGATGAACATTCTGGTGCCGCTGATCGAGCGCATCACCGTTCCCCGCACGCTGGGCTATATCAAAAAGAAGAAGGGGGATTCAAAATGAGATTCAAGATCACCCCGAAAGCGATATTAATTCCAACGATCTCCCTGTTTCTGATCTGTCTGGTCGTCACCGCGGCTCTCGCGCTGACCAACAACGTCACCGCCGAGAAGATCGCCTATAACGAACTGTTAAGCAAAAACCAAAGCATGAAAAACGTCTGTCCCGAAGCGCAGTCCTTTGACGAGCTGGTCCCCGACGTCCTCTATGAAGGCAAAAACGAGGGCGGCGAGACCGTAGGCTACGCGATCTCCACCGCGATCCAGGGCTACGGCGGTCAGGTCAAGGTCATGACCGGTATCATGGACGGCGAGATCATCGGCGTGGATGTATTCTATAACGACGACGAGACCCCCGGTCTCGGCAAAAACACCTCGAATGAGAGCTTCCGCGACCAGTATAAAGGTCTGAAAGCCGACAGCCCGATCGCCGTGAGCAAAGACAGCAGCGACGGTCAGACGGTCGACGCGGTCACCTCGGCGACCATCAGCTCCCGCGCCGTCACGAAAGCGGTCAATGAAGCCTGCCGTATTTATACAGAACAAGTAAAGGAGGGTGAGTAATGGCTCAGAAAGGTCTTTTGAAAGAATTCACCAAGGGCATCGTCAAAGAGAATCCCGTTCTCTGCCTTGTCCTCGGCACCTGCCCCACCCTCGCCGTCACCACCTCCGCCTCTAACGCGATCGGCATGGGCGTCGCGGCGACCGCTGTTCTCGTCTGCTCCAACGCCGTGATCTCTCTCCTCAGAAAGGTCATTCCCGATAAGGTGCGTATCCCCGCCTACATCACGATCATCGCGGGCTTCGTCTCCGTCGTCCAGATGCTCGTCAAGGCGTTCGCCCCCGCGATCAACGATTCACTCGGCATCTATCTGCCGCTGATCGTCGTCAACTGTATCATCTTAGGTCGTGCCGAAATGTTCGCCGGCAAGAACCCCGTCCTCCCCTCCATCCTCGACGGACTGGGCATGGGCGTCGGCTTCACGGCGGCGCTGTTGTGCATGGGCATCATCCGCGAGCTGCTCGGTTCCGGCTCCCTCTTCGGCATGCAGATCATGCCCGTCCAGATCCTGATCTTCATCCTGCCTCCCGGCGGCTTCTTCGTATTCGGCATGTTGATCATGCTCGCGAACAAGCTCAACACCCGCGCGGGCAAGAAGGTCAAGACCACACCCTGCGACGGCTGTCCGATGGCGGACAACTGCGCGGAGAAAACCTGTGAAAAAACCGCAAAGGAGGCGACCCTCAATGCTGATTAAGTCACTCGTCGCCGTATTCCTCGCGGCGATCCTCACGGAGAACTACGTTCTCTCCAAATTCCTCGGCATCTGCCCCTTCCTCGGCGTCTCCAAGAAGCTGAACACCGCCGTGGGCATGAGCGTGGCAGTCACCTTCGTCATGGTGCTCTCCACCGCCGTCACCTTCCCGATCTATACCTACGTCCTCGTCCCGATGGGCATGGAATACCTCCAGACCGTGCTGTTCATCCTGATCATCGCGGGTCTCGTACAGCTCGTGGAGATCGTCCTGCGCAAGTACATCCCCGCGCTGTATAACTCGCTGGGCATCTACCTGCCGCTGATCACCACCAACTGCGCCGTCCTCGGCGTCACCATGCTCGTTCTGCAGAAGGTCGATTCCACCACCGCCTACACCTACACCTTCGGCCACGCTCTGGTCAACGCCTTCGGCGCCGGCATCGGCTTTTTGGTCGCGATGGTCATGTTCGCGGGCGTGCGCGGCCGTCTTGAGAGCGCGGATATCCCGAAATCTCTCAAGGGTCTGCCGATCACGCTGGTCGCGGCGGCGCTGGTGTCGCTGTCGTTCCTCGGCTTTGCGGGCTTCGTTGACAAGCTGATCCCGCTGGGTTAAAGGAGGGAAAGCATGAACGGTATTCTGATAGCTGTCGGCATCGTTGCCGGCATCGGACTTCTGATCGGTCTGATCCTCTCCTTCGCCTCCATCATCATGGCTGTCCCCAAGGATGAGAAGGCGGAGAAGATCCTCGAGGCGCTTCCCGGCGCGAACTGCGGCGCCTGCGGCTTCTCCGGCTGCTCCGGCTACGCGAACGCGCTCGCCAAGGGTCAGGCGGAGCCCGGACTCTGCGCGCCCGGCGGTCTTTCCTGCACCAAGGCGGTCTCCGAGATTCTCGGCGTTGAGACAGGCGCCATCGAGCCGAAGGTCGCCGTCGTCAAGTGCATGGGCTCGCTCGAACATACCACCTACAAGGCGGAGTACATCGGCGTCAAGAGCTGCGCCGCCGCGATGAAGATCGGCGGCGGACTGACCGCCTGCTCCTTCGGCTGTCTGGGCTACGGCGACTGTGAAGCTGCCTGCCCCTATGACGCGATCCACGTCAGCAACGGCGTCGCCTATGTCAACAGCGACAACTGCCGCGCCTGCACCCTGTGCGCGAAGGCGTGCCCGAGAGGGATCATCGAGATCGTCCCCAAGACGGACCGCGCGCTGGTGCGTTGTTCGAACCACGACAAGGGCGCTGTCACCCGCAAGCTCTGCGAGGTCGGCTGTATCGGCTGTAAAAAGTGCGAGAAATCCTGCGAGCACGGCGCGGTCAAGGTCGTCGACTTCTGCGCCTACGTCACCCCGGAGCTGTGCACAAACTGCGGCGCCTGCGTAGAAGCCTGCCCCCAGAACTGCATCTCCTATTTCAAAGCATAATATAATATTCTCAAAGAGGTCGACCGATCGGTCGGCCTCTTTTTCACCTCCCCGTCACACAGAATTAACAATTATTTTACTGGCATATGGCGCGCACCTGTGCTATAATGTACCTTGGTTCAATATCGAAAACCCAAAAAGGGAGAATCAACATGATAGAAGTCAAAAATCTGACCAAGCGCTACGGCGGGGTGAAGGCTCTGGACGACATCAGCTTCACCGCCGAGAGCGGCGAGGTCCTGGGTCTGCTGGGTCCCAACGGCGCGGGCAAGAGCACGACCATGAACATCATCACCGGCTATCTGGGCGCGACCTCCGGCGCTGTCCTGATCGACGGCGTCGACATCCTCGAGGAGCCGAAGAAGGCGAAGGCAAAGATCGGCTACCTTCCCGAGATCCCGCCGCTGTATCAGGATATGACCGTGCGCCGCTACCTGGAATTCATCTTCGACCTCAAGAAGGTGCGCCTGCCCAAGAAGGCGCATGTGGAGGAGGTCATGGAGATCGTCAAGATCTCCGACGTCGCCGACCGCGTGATCAAGAACCTCTCCAAAGGCTACCGCCAGCGAGTAGGCTTCGCGGGCGCCCTGATGGGCAACCCGCCCGTCCTGATCCTCGACGAGCCGACCGTCGGTCTCGATCCCAAGCAGATCATCGACATCCGCCGTCTGATCCAATCGCTCGGCAAGAAGCATACCATCATCTTCTCGTCTCACGTTCTCAGCGAGGTTGCGGCAGTCTGCGACCGCGTCGTCATGATCAATAACGGTAAGATCGTCGCCGACTCCGCGACTGAGACGCTCGGCGAGACCGTGAACGGCGGCGGCGTCCTCTCGCTCGAGGTCGAGGGCTCGTCCAATACCGTCCGCGAGGCTCTCGGCGCCGTCGAGGGCGTCAAGCGCGTCACCAAGGGCGTCGGCAATGCCTATACCGTAGAATTTGAGTCGGGAGTCGACGTCCGCCGCGGCGTGTTCTACGCGCTCGCGAAGGCGAACTGCCCCATCCTCTCCATGCGCTCCGGCGGCTTGACGCTGGAGGAGAGCTTCCTCAGACTGACCGAAGGAGGTGAGGACTGATGTCCGCGATCATCAAGCGCGAGCTTAGCTCCTATTTCAACTCGGCTATCGGCTATATCGTCCTCGCCGTGTTCTACTTTTTCTCGGGCATGTTCTTCTACATGTACTGCCTGATGAGCAACACCACCTCCATGACCTATGTGTTCCTGAGCATGCTGATGATCGTGATGCTCCTCGTCCCGATCATCACGATGCGCAGCTTCTCTGAGGAACGCAAGCAGAAAACCGATCAGGCGCTCCTGACCGCGCCCATCTCCCTGACCGAGATGGTGCTCGGCAAGTTCCTCGGCGCGTTCCTGCTCTATTGCCTGTGCAACGCGATCTATCTGCTCTACGCGATCATCCTCGTGTTCTACGCCTCACCCGACTGGGCGGTGCTCTTGACCACCCTGCTCGGCATGCTCCTGATGGGCGCGGCGCTGATCGCGATCGACCTTTTCGTCTCCGTTCTCACCGAGAGCCAGGTGATCGCCGCGGTCATCTCCATCGGCGTAGGATTGCTGATCTATATGCTCGACTCGATCGCCTCTCTGATCTCTGTCGAGTGGATCACCAATGCGCTCCATACCGTCTCCTTCGACGCGCATTTCTCCAACTTCATCAACGGAATCATCAATGTACCCAGCGTGCTGTTCTTCGTCTCTGTCGCGGCGATCTTCCTTTTCCTGTGCGTCAGAGTACTGGACAAGCGCCGCTGGAGCTGAGGAGGTGCCGATATGAAACAGAATAACACCTCCGAAAAGAAAAAGGGCGGCTTCAAGCGCCTCTTGAAGTCCCGTGCGGCACGGCGCGGCGCGATGGCGGTTCTGGTGACGGCGCTCTTTGTGGCGGCTGTGATCCTCGTCAACGTGATCGTGAACGTCCTCGCGGGCAGCACCACCCTCTCCCTCGACGTCACCGCCAACGCGAGCTACCGTCTCCAGCAGGACACAATCGACTACACCGCCACCGTCACAAAACCGGTCGACATCTACGTTTTGCAGAAGGAAGCCGATTTTGAGAGCGGCGACAGCAACAATTATAAATACTATGTGCAGGCGAACAAGCTCCTCCACGCCATCGACGACAGCTCCGACAAGATCAGCCTGCACTACAAGGATATCGTCGCGAATCCCACCTTCACCGCCGACTACCCCGAGATCGACTGGTCGAAGAACCATATGCTCCTGGTCGTCAGCGGTAAGCAGTACCGCGCGCTCGACCTGACCGATCTCTTCACCTTTGATCAGGAACAGCTCTACTACAACGGCTACTACATCATCACCGAGCAGCACGTCGAGCAGGCTGTGGCGACCGCCGTCATGAACGTCACCTCCGAGGACAAGACCAAGATCATGCTCCTCTCCGGTCAGGGCGAGCAGGATATGACCGCCTTCTCCACCCTTCTGCAGAACAACGCCTATGAGGTAGAGACCGTCTCCCTTCTGAACAGCGAGATCCCGAAGGACGCGCAGCTCATCGTCATCTACGACCCCGACGTCGATATCAGCGACACGATCTACGATCAGCTCAGCGCCTGGCTGAAGAACGACGGCAATTACGGTCATCACCTCGTCTACTTCCCGAACGACCAGCACCCCGTCTCCGAGTATCCCAACTTGAATGCCCTGATGGAGACCTTCGGCATGAAGGTGACCGACGGCTATATTTATGAGAACGCCGACGACCACCTGATCCCCGGCTACAACCACTATTTCTCCATCTTTGACTACGCCGAGGACGCGGAGAAGTACACCAAGAACCTCCGCAACCCCTCCATCCCTGTCGTCATGAGCCTGACCGTCCCGGTCACCGTCACGGACAGCAACCTCGCCTCTCCGCTCCTGCAGTCCTCCGAGAGCGCCTTCTTCTTCCCGAAGGATCTCGACGAGGAGAGCGCGAAGGACTTCAAGCCCGAGCCCGAGACCCTCAACGGCGCCGCCATCGGCACGATGGGAGAAGGCTCCGACGACGCTGAGAACTCCACCCTCACCGTCATCGGCTCCTATGACGCCGTGACCGCGAACTACATCGGCTCAAGCTCCTACAACAACGCCGCCTATTTCGTCAACCTCTTCAACACCCTCTCTCAGCGCGACGACATGAGCATCGTCATCGAGGGCAAGGACCCGAGCGCGAACTCCCTCGGTCTGACCTCCGTGAGCGAGATCGCCTTCCCCGCGATCATCGTCCGTTTCGTCATTCCGATCGCGGTCGTGCTGATCGGTCTGATCATCTGGATCCGAAGGAGGCATCGCTGATGGCTGATAAGAAGAAACCCGCTCAGAAGCCGAGCTCCGACGCTCTAGAGAGCTTTCTGAGCCGTGAGCAAAAACAGAAAAACAAAAAAACACAGCCCGCAAAAAAAGGCAAGCTGAATAAAAAGCTCCTGATCCCGCTCCTCGCTGTGGCTGCGGTCGCCGTACTGGTCGTCGTCCTCCTGCTCGTGCGCCGCACCCCGACCGTCGACGAGAGCGCCCTCACCCCGGAGGCGAATATCATTTCCTCCGTCAGCGAGAGCGGCGAGCACGAGGTCATGATCCCGACCGACGACAAGGGCAATATCGCCCAAAACGGCGTCGGCTCTCTGCTGAGCTACGTCCCCGCGGAGATCAGCCGCATCGACGTGGAGAACGCCTCCGGCACCTTCAGCGTGCTGTCCGAGGTGCCCGAGGGCGGCAGCGCCACCTATTCGATCGAAGGCTTTGAGGACGAGACCCTCCAGTCAGGCGCGGCGGACGAGATCGCCAACGACGCTTCGACCGTCCCCTTCAAGGAGATCATCGCCGTGCACGGCAACCCTGCGGACTTCGGTCTCGACCATCCCCGCGCGACCGTCAAGATCCATCTGCGCGACAACTCCACCGCGACCGTCCGCGTCGGTAACGAAGCCGCCGCGAACGCGGGCGCCTATATCTCCTTCGGCAGCGGCGACGGCGTGTTCCTCGCGGCTGACGACGCGGTCGATTCCTTCCTCTACAGCCTGACCGACCTGATCAGCAAGACGATCAACGAAGCCGCCGAGGAAGCCGGCGCCGGCTTCTCCACCCTGACGATCTCCGGCTCCCATTTCCCCGAGCCGATCACCCTCGTCCCGAACACGGATGAAGCCGTCGACGCCGCCTACCGGATGACCGCGCCGATGGAGACCCCTGCCAACGCGGTCGAGGCCGCCGATATCGCGGGCAACATCCGCGATCTGTACGCGGAGGAGGTCGTCTGCGTGAATCCGTCCGAGCAGCAGCTCGCCGACTACGGTCTGAGCAAGCCCTACGCTTCCATCAAGGCGGAGTACGACGACTGCACCGTCGCCCTCGACGCCTCCGCGCCGGGCGAGGACGGTCTCGTCTACCTCTACAGCCCCGATAAAAACATCATCTACACCATCCAGCTCGCCGCCGTCTGCTGGGCGAAAACGAGCGTCGAAGCCCTCATGCCCGAGATGATCGTCAGCGTGAAGCTCCCCGCCGTCAGCGAGATCTCCGTCTCCTCCGGCAGCCGGAGCTACACCTTCTCCGTCGCCACCTCGACCGAGACCCAAACCGACGACGACGGCAACGAGCAGGAGCTCACCACCGTGAACGCGACCTACAACGGCAAGGCGCTCACCGAGGATAACTTCCGCGTGTTCTTCCAGAACCTCAACGGTATCAAGAATCAGGGCGCAACCGACAGCAAGAGCGGCAGTACCGCCCTCAAGCTGAGCCTGCGCTATTCCACCGACCGCTCCGACGACGTGATCGAGGCCTGCACCCTCTCCGACGACAGCGCCCATTACCTGATGAAGTACAACGGCAAGGTCCTCGGCGCCGCGTCCAAGAAGTACGTCGACGGACTCGTCTCCGACGCCGAGACCCTCTCCAAGGGCGGGACAGTCGGCGGACGCTGACATAAATCAATGAGAAGAAGCCTCTGATAGCCTTCCCCTCGGGGGGAAGGTGTCGCCGCCGACTGAGGCGGTGACGGATGAGGGGCTAACTCTTCCATCCAATCAATGGCTCAGTGAGGCTGAAACGTGACATCCTGTGCGGGTAGGGTGACTCGCTCAGAATATTGATTTTGATTCATGCGAGGACGCTGAGCCGCTCATATTGACTACCACCCCAAAATATAGTATAATACGCGAAGAATCACGACAATCCCATCAAGATACAAGGAGATCATCTCATGAAACGTATCTTTTGTATAGCCCTCTGCGCCCTTCTCGCGCTGTCCGTAACAGCCTGCGGCGACAAGAAGCCCACCGAGCCTGCGGCGACCTCCGCCGTCGCGACGGAAGCCCCCGCAACCAAGGATGAAGCCGCCGCGAACAGCACCATGAAGGACTTCATCGCCCGCTTTGACGATACGCCCACGGTCGGTGACCAGCCGGTCTATGAGGATGAGAACCTCACCGTGACCGCCCACGGAATCAACTATGCCCCCATCGCCGGGCCCGAGGTCAGGCTCACCATCGAAAACCGCTACAAGCAGGATATCACCGTCCAGTCGCCCGACGCGGTCGTCAACGGCTACATGATCAGCCCCCAACTTGAGATCAGCGTCCCCGCCGGAAAGACCGTCAGCGGCAACCTGAGCCTGTCCTATTTCAGCCTCGCCCTTGCCGACATCACCCGCATCCGCGAGATCGAGTTCTCCCTGCGCGTCACGGAGTCGAAGGATTATAACCACACCCTCCTGACCACGGACGTCCTCTCGATCCGCACCTCTGCGGCGAACGCCACCCCCGATACCGCCGCGCCCGATGACAGCGGCCAGATCGCCTACGATAAGGACAAGGTGAAGATCGTCCTCAAGGGCGTCGGCTCCGACCGTCCCGATTCCGACGATCCCGAGCTGACCGTCTATCTGTGCAACGGCACCGAAAAGGCGGTGAAGATCTGTACCGACAGCGTGATCGTCAACGGCTGCGATATGACCTCCGCGATGAACCTCACCGTCCTGCCCGGCAAGCGCGCCGTCGACTGCGTGCCCTTCTACCGCCAGGATCTCGATGAATACGACATCGAGGAGATCGACAGCGTTCAGGTCTCCTTCTCCATCCGCGACGCAGAAAGCTGGAAGAAGCTCGCCTCCACCGACCTGATCGACGTGGCTGTCTAGTGGTTAGTGATTAGTGGTTAGTGATTAGTGATTAGTGACCGGTAGTCGGCGAAAAACAATCAAAAAATCAGTGCCGCCCTTTAAGGGCGGCACATTCTATTCGTCAAACAAATGACCGTCAACCGGCAACCGGCAACCAGCAACCAGCAACCAGCAACTAGCAACCAATCTTCCCGATCTCCTTCAGCGCAAAGTACAGCGCCGCGGCGGTCGCGAGCTCTCTGATCCTCTCGCGGTCGGCGCCGTTCTCACCGAGGAGCATTTTCTCCGCACGCAGACCGAGCGGCGTGCTCACGCCGATGTATACCAGCCCCACGGGCTTATACTGCGACCCGCCCAGCGGACCCGCGATACCGGTGGTGGAGATACCGATATCCGCGCCGGAGAGCAGGCGTATTCCGCGCGCCATCTCTGCCGCCGTGCGGTCGGAGACCGCGCCGTAGGTGTTGAGTGTCTCCTCCTTCACGCCGACGACCTTGTGCTTGATGAAGTTCGCGTAGGAGCACACGCCGCAGTCGAACACCGCCGAAGCCCCGGAAACGGACGTGATCGCCGCGGAGATCATCCCGCCGGTACAGCTCTCCGCTGTCGCAACGCGCTTCTTCGCGCGGGTGAGCGCCTCGACCAAGAGCCGCGGCAGCTCCTTTTCCTCTATATTTTCCTGAGCCAAAAGCTCCAGCAATTCCGTCGCTTTCATATTTTCCTCCTTACTCTTGACAACATCTGCCAACTAAGCCACGGCAAATAAAGCTAAATGTCTTTGCATAGGCTCCCTTTGGTAAAGGGAGCTGTCGGCGTTAGCCGACTGAGGGATTGCATCAATTGACCGAGCGTCAGCGAGATACCATTTCTTAGTTAAGAATAATATCACATTTTTCAATGATCATTGATTTATAAAGATCATTTCACTACTTCGCGCTCCTGTTGATATACCTCGCGCGCCGCTTGCTGTACATGATCTTTTGCCCGGAATACAGGCTGTAGTAACCCGAGAGCATGTAGCTGACGCACAGCGCGACCGCGAAGAAGATCAGTCCCTCGCTTCCGAACAGCTCGATCGACAGGATGATCGACGCGATCGGGCAGTTCACCACCGCACAGAACAGCGCCACCAGTCCCACCGCCGCGCCGAAGGACGCCGGCAGACCCACCAGCGGCGCGATCGTCGCGCCCATCGTCGCACCGATGAAGAAGGTCGGGATGATCTCGCCGCCCTTATACCCGAAGCCGATCGTGATGACCGTAAAGACCATTTTCAGCAGGAAGTCATACGGCAGCGCTTTTCCCTCGGTGAGCGCCTCGGCGATCACCTCGCCGCCGATGCCGTTATAGCGGAAGCCGATGATCAGCGTCAGCAGGACGATGACCGCGCCGCCCACCGCCGTTCGCAGATACTCGTTTTTCAGATATTTCGCCGCAAGCTGATGCGTCTTTTCCAGCAGAACACAGAACAGGATGCTGACGAGCGCCGCCGCGATACCGATCACCGCGACCGACAGCAAATGCAACGGATGAAGCTGAGGGATCTGAGGGAGCGTATACTTCGTCGGCTCCAGATAAAAGAGCACCGAGACCCCGTACGCCGTCAGCGCCGAGATGATACACGGCAGAAATGCGCTGTAGTAGATGATGCCGACGGAGATGACCTCCATCGCGAACACCGTCGCCGTCAGCGGCGTGCCGAACAGTGCCGAGAACAGCCCGCTCATACCGCACATCACGGCGATGTGCCTGTCCCTCTCGTCCAGCCGCACCGCTCTGCCGATGAAGCTGCCGATACAGCCGCCGAGCTGCAGCGCCGCGCCCTCCCGGCCTGCCGAGCCGCCGAAGAGATGCGTCACGACCGTTGCGAGGAAGATCACCGGCGCGAGCAGGATCGGGACTTTTCCTTCCGTTCTCACCGAGTTGATGATGAGGTTCGTGTCCGCGTGGCCGCTGAGCTTCGTCACACGATACAAGAACGCGATGATCAAGCCGCCCACCGGCAGGAGATAATGCAGCCAGGTGTAGGTCATCCGCACCTCGGTGACGTAGTTGATCGCATAGCGGAAGCCCGCGCCCAGCGCGCCGCCGACCCCGCCCGTGATAAGCGCGATCAGCGTCCATTTGAGGAAGGAAAAGATATATTGTTTCACCCGCGTCGCGTCATGCTGCACGGTCTCCTTGAATTTCTCCATAATCCACCTTATTCTCTTAGCAGGACTGAAAGCCTCCCTTTGGTAAAGGGAGGTGGGCTCGCGCTTAGCGAGCTCGGAGGGATTGCATAATTGACCGACCGAAGGGAGACCCCGTCATAGTCTTTGTCATTCTGCCTAAAAGTATAGCGCATTATTCGGTGAACTTCAATAAGGGGACTGTAAGAAATTTCTTGAAAAGAGGGCTTTATTATGGTAAAATTAATGGTAATCGTTATAAATAATTGTCATCACGGAAACACGGTGATCGTTTGAGAAATTTTCTGAGCAAGCTCGCCGCCTTCATGCAGGGGCGCTACGGCCACGATAAACTGAATACCTTTATCTGGATCCTCGCGGGCGTGCTGTACCTCGTGAATCTTTTCGTGCGCTCTCCGATCCTCGCGATCGTGGTCATCCTCGTGGGCGCGCTGGCGATCTTCCGCTCTCTGTCCACCAATATCACCAAGCGCATGTATGAGAACAACCGCTTCATCGGCGTCTACAACGCCGTGACCGGCTTCTTCAAGCGCCAGTACATGAAGCTCCGCGACTTCAAGACCCACCGCTACGTCGTCTGCCCTTACTGCAAGGCGCAGCTCAGGCTGAAAAAACGCACCGGCAAGCAGAACATCCACTGCCCCCGCTGCAATAAAGATTTCAAGAAAACAATATTATTATAATGAGGAATGAGGAATTAAGGGAAACGCTGACGCGTTTTTGATTTGTAGTTACGTTTGTTTGTAACCTATAAACGGGTGAGGGCGAAGCCCTCCATCAATTCCTAATTCCTAACTCCTAATTCCTAACTGTTCGAAAGGAGGTTCGCCATGGTATTTTCATCGCTGCTGTTTTTATTCGTCTATCTGCCGATCGTTCTGGCGGCGTACTATATCTGTCCGCGCAAGTGGCGCAATCTCCTGCTCTTTGTCGTCAATCTCGTGTTCTACGGCTGGGGCGAGCCGATCTACGTCATCCTGATGGTCATTTCCACGATCGTCGACTACACCTGCGGCTATTTCATCGACAAAAACCGCGAGAAGAATCCCAAAAAGGCGAAAGGCTTCCTGATCGCCTCCATGGTCATCAACCTGAGCATGCTCGGCTTCTTCAAGTATTCCGGCATGATCCTCAAAACCATCAACCTGATTCCCGGCGTGGATATCCCCCTCCCGCAGCTCCCCGATCTCCCCATCGGCATCAGCTTCTATACCTTCCAGACGATGTCCTACTCCATCGACGTCTACCGCCGCGAGGCTCCCGTCCAGAAGAACGTGATCACCTTCGGCACCTACGTCTCCCTCTTCCCCCAGCTGATCGCAGGCCCCATCGTCCGCTATAAGGACGTCGCCTACCAGCTCGACCATCGCAGAGAGACCCTCGACGACTTCACCAAGGGCGTCTGCATCTTCTGCGTCGGTCTCGCGAAGAAGGTACTGATCGCGAACCAGATGGGCGCGATGTGGGACGCAATGCAGAACACCGGTCAGGATAACGGCTGGCTCGGCTCATGGATCGGCATCATCGCCTATTCCTTCCAGATCTACTTCGACTTCTCCGGCTATTCGGATATGGCGTGCGGTCTGGGCAACATGCTCGGCTTCGAGTTCCTGAAAAACTTCAACTATCCCTACATTTCCAAGAGCATCACGGAGTTCTGGCGCCGCTGGCATATCTCGCTCGGCACCTGGTTCCGCGAGTACGTCTACATCCCGCTGGGCGGCAACCGCAAGGGCTTTGCCCGCCAGATCGTCAACCTGCTGGTCGTCTGGTTCCTCACGGGACTGTGGCACGGCGCCTCCTACAACTTCATCCTCTGGGGTCTGTACTTCGGACTCCTGTTGGTCATCGAGAAGCTCGTCCTGAAAAAGTGGCTGGAGAAATGCCCTGCCGCGATCCAGCACATCTACGCCCTGTTCTTCATCGTCATCGGCTGGGTGATCTTCTACTTCTCCGACGACGTGGGCGGCATGAGCGCGATGGGCGCGTTCCTCGGCTCGATGTTCAACTTCGGCGGCGTCGTCATCGGCAACAACGCCCTGACGCTTCTGATGTCCTACCTGCCCTTCCTGATCCTCGCCTGCGTTGCGTCCACCCCGCTCGGCGTGAAGCTCTATGAGAAGGTCAAGGCGCACGCTTCCGCGCCCTTCCTGCAGACGGTCTACTGCGCGGTCGTGCTCTTCCTGAGCACCTCGTTCCTCGTCTCCGGAAGCTACAACCCCTTCATCTATTTCCGATTCTGATAACAAGCGCCCTGTAGGGATGGTCATTGACCATCCGGACGAGCGTTTCTCTTCCCTGCCACCCATACAAATTACGAACAAAGGAGGTTTTTGCATGAAAAAGGTTTATCGCCGTCTGCCGGCTATCGTATTCGTCGGCTTCATCGCGGTGATGCTCGTGCTTCTGATCGTGATGCCGAAAAAAGATTTCAGCGTCAACGAGAAGCGCAACCTCCAACAGGCGCCCGCCTTCTCCTTCGCCTCCTTCTTCTCCAAGGAAAAGACCTTTGAGAACCAGTTCGAGAACTTCATCTCCGACCAGACTCCCGGACGCGACTTCTGGGTCGGCTTCAATTCCTCCTTCTGCAAGATCCTCGGCAACACCGCGCCCAAGGGCGTCTACTACGGCAAGGACGGCTATCTGATCAACGACCCGACCGAGACCAAACAGCTCTCCCGCAACATCGGCTTCATGGAAGAATTCGCCGTTGACGTGAAGGACAAGCTGAACGTCCCCGTCACGGTCGCGATCGCTCCCTCCACCGGCTACGTCTGCGCGGACAAGCTCCCCGACTTTCACTACACCTACCTCGACGACGACCTCTTCCCGACCTTCGCCGATACCTTCAAGACCGCGAGGTTCGTCGACCTGCGCGACTGCCTGAAAACCGCTTACGCCGGCGGCAAGCAGGTATTCTACCGCACCGACCACCACTGGACGGAGGACGGCGCCTACGCCGCGTACTCCGAGCTCGGCAAGACACTCGGCTACACCCCCAACCCTGAGACAGCCTACGAAAAGACCTCCTACCCCGGCTTCTACGGCACGACCTACTCGACCTCCGGCTTTTGGGGCGTCGCGCCCGACGACATCGAGGTCTGGGACAACAAGGCGAACGACGGCGCGGTCTCTACTACCATCACCGACGGCGACAAGGTCATTGAACAGGACGACATGTTCTTCTACAGTCACCTTGATGAGAACGACAAGTACCCCGTCTACCTCGACGGCAACCACCCCTACACCGTCATCAAGAACACGAAGGCCGACAGCGACAAAAAGCTCCTGGTCATCAAGGACAGCTTCGCGCACTCCCTGACCCCCTTCCTCGCTGACCATTACAGTGAGATCATCATGGTCGACCTGCGCTACTACGCGAACCCCTGCTCCGAGCTGATCCAAAACGAAAACATCGACGAAGTGCTGATCCTCTATTCCCTCGACAACCTCGCCACCGACGACCACGTCGGCAGGATCGGATAAATCAACTTTTAAGCCGCGGAGAAATCTGCGGCTTTTTATGGCTCCCTTTCCTAAGGGAGCTGGCGCGCAGCGCCTGAGGGTTCCCCGCAATAAGCCCGCAAAGATAGAGGCAACCCTGTGGGAACATGCCGCGCCGCTTTTCTCCCATATCTTTCCCAAAACCCTTGACAATTCCCCCATCCTCTGTTATAATAGCCAAGGTGTAAAGCTCTTTACTTTACAGGAAAGGACGTACCGCCATGAACAGCAAGCCGGAAATCTCACTTCTCTACGACTTCTACGGCGAGCTGCTGCAAAGCTCACAGCAAAAGGTCATCGAGCTGTACGTCAACGAGGACTTATCCCTCGCCGAGACCGCCGAGCTGCTGGGCATCAGCCGCCAGGGCGTCCGCGATTCCCTCGCCCGCGCACAGCGCAAGCTCAGCGAATATGAGGAAAAGCTCGGACTGTACAAGGCGTACACCCGGCGCCGCGAGCGCAGCGAGAGGATCACCACGATCCTCAACAAGATCAAAAGTACCCCGGAGCGGCAGGAGATCGACCCGCTGCTCGACGAGATAGAAGAATTGCTGAAGGGAGATGACTGATTTGGCATTCGATAACCTTTCCGATAAGCTGACAAACGCCTTTAAAAGGCTGAAAAACAAAGGTAAGCTGACCGAGGCGGACGTCAAGGAGGCCATGCGCGAGGTGCGCTTAGCGCTTCTGGAAGCCGACGTAAACTTCAAGGTCGCGAAGGACTTCACCAATACCGTCACCGAGCGCGCGATCGGCGCTGACGTCATGGAGAGCCTGACCCCCGCCCAAATGGTCATCAAGATCGTCAACGAGGAGCTGACCAACCTCATGGGCGCCGAGAGCGCGCGCATCGAGTTCGCGTCCAAGCCCCCGACGATCATCATGCTGTGCGGCTTACAGGGCGCCGGTAAAACCACCCACGCCGCCAAGCTCGGCAAATACCTCAAAGCCCAGAACCACCGCCCGATGCTCGCCGCCTGCGACATCTACCGACCCGCCGCGATCGAACAGCTCAAGGTCGTCGGCGCCAAGGCTGACGTCCCCGTATTCGAGATGGGTACGGAAAACCCCGTCAAGATCGCCAAGGAAGCGATCCGCCACGCCAAGGACTACGGCTACGATATCGTCATCCTCGATACCGCCGGCCGTCTCCATATAGATGAAGCCCTCATGGAGGAGCTGCAGAAGATCAAAGCCGAGGTACACCCCGACGAGATCCTTCTGACCATCGACTCCATGACCGGTCAGGACGCCGTCAACGTCGCGAAAACCTTTAACGAGAAGCTCGACATCACCGGCGTCATCCTCACAAAGCTCGACGGCGACACCCGCGGCGGCGCCGCGCTGTCCGTCCGCGCCGTCACCGGCAGACCGATCAAGTTCTCCGGTACAGGCGAGAAGCTCGAGGATCTCGAAGCCTTCCACCCCGACCGTATGGCGTCCCGCATCCTCGGCATGGGCGACGTGCTCACCCTGATCGAAGAAGCGGAGCAGAAGCTCGACCAGAAGAAAGCGGAAGAGCTCGCCGCCAAGATGATCAAGAACAAGATGGACTTCAACGATATGCTCGACCAGTTCGACCAGGTCCGCAACATGGGACCGATCAAGGGCATCCTCAGTAAGCTCCCCGGCATGAGCGGCAAGGTCGACGATCTCGACATCGACGAGCGCATCCTCGACTGGAACAAGGCGATCATCCTCTCGATGACCCCCGCCGAGCGTTCCCACCCGGGACTGATGAACCCCTCCCGCAAGCGCCGCATCGCGGCAGGCAGCGGACGTTCGGTCGAAGAAGTCAACCGCCTGATCAAGCAGCTGGAGCAGACCCAGAAGATGATGCGCCAGTTCACTTCCAAGGGCAAGCGCGGCAAGCAGCTCCGCAAGATGCTCAACAACAACGGCGGCATGTCCGGTATGCCCGGCGGCGGCTTTATGTGATAAAACCACTGACCACTGACCGCTAATTACTGATCACTGATCACTAACCACTGACCACTGACCACTGACCACTAAACCCGCTGAACCCGGAGTAATCCGTTCAGGTAATTTACGATAGTAAATTATAATAGATAAGATTGAAATGATAAGGAGGTAACACCATGGTAAAAATCAGACTTAGAAGAATGGGCGCAAAAAAGAACCCCTTCTATCGCATCGTTGTAGCTGACTCCCGCTATCCGCGTGACGGTCGCTTCATCGAGGAAATCGGCACCTACAATCCTACCACCGAGCCCTCTGAGGTGAAAGTAGACGCCGACAAGGTCAAAGAGTGGATCGCTAAGGGCGCACAGCCGACCGATACCGTTAAGGCGTTATTCAAGAACACAGGCATTATTTAATAGTAATTGTAATTTGCGAAAGGACCATAATTATGAAAGACTTACTTCTTACTATTGCACAGGGTTTGGTTGAAGACCCCGACGCGGTCAGCGTAACTGTAGATGAGCCCGACGAGGAGGGAACCACTGTATACCACATCCATGTTGCAGAGGGCGACATGGGCAGGATCATCGGTAAGCAGGGCAGAATTGCCAAGGCCATCCGTACAGTTGCCCGTTCCGCGGCTATCCGCAAGAATGAGAAGGTTATGGTAGAGATCGACTAATTCCACGTTCCATAGCACATTCATCAAAGCGCACTCGAAAGAGTGCGTTTTATTTTTGGGAGCACTCGTGCTCATTAGTCCAGGCTCATGTGTCCACCCGTGTCCGAATACAAATATCAACCCCATCGGAACAAATCCAACTCACCCCGTAGGGCACGATCCTTGCAACGTCCCATAACCCTTCCACCAAATCCCTCCACAAATCCCCTCCACCCGCAGTCATTGCGAGGGCGACCGCGTCGCCCGTGGCAATCCCACAAAGAAGCGCAGAACCTATCTGTAGGGGGCGTCGCCCCCGACGCCCCGAGACCTTTCCTCCCGCAGTCATATAAAATGACGCACAACCCATCCTCTTTATCCCAAAAACATCCCCAAACATAAAAAACAACAGCGCAGTCTTTCGACTGCGCCGCTGTTTTATGGCAACTAAATTAAATATCGTTGTTAGGGAAAACACCCTGAAAACTGAACAAAGTGGTGAAGCAGGAGCGGGAGTAAGATGGTCTGACCAAAGAGTTTGTGGTCAAGCCCTCGACCTATTAGTACTGCCA
>CACYFH010000021.1 GCA_902773635.1 uncultured Ruminococcus sp.
GCGCATCAGAGAGGCGGTGCGCTCCATGCCGTCGTCCAGCGCGGGATTCAGCTCCCGCAGGACGGGTATGACCTGATGGCGCAGTCGGTTGCGGGTGTAATCGTCGGAAAGATTCGTGGAATCCGTCACATATTCAAGCGCGTTCTCACGGCAATAGTCCTCGATCTCTCTGCGGGAAAGGCAGAGAAGCGGGCGGATGATGCTGTCACGACGGACAGGGATCCCGCCAAGCCCCGCAAGCCCGCTACCGCGGGTCAGGTTCCAGAGCATGGTCTCCATGCTGTCGTCGCGGTGGTGGGCGGTCGCGAGCTTCCCGCCGCGGCGGTTGCGGAGCACGTCGTCAAAGAACCGGTACCGCATGCGCCTGCCGCAGGTCTCTACGCTCTCGCCGAGCGTCGCCGCGACCTCGGGAACGTTCGCCGTCTCACCGTAGAGCGGGACGTCCCACCGCTTACAAAGCGATTGCACGAACGCCATATCGCGGTCGGCTTCTGCGCCGCGGATGCCGTGGTTGAAATGCGCCGCCGCGAGCTTTAGACCATATTCTTCTTTTAAGGAAATAAGAACGTGGAGCAGGCAGACGGAATCCGCGCCGCCGGAGAGCGCGACGACCACGCTCTCGCCCTTACGGAGGAGGTCGTGCTCCTCAATGAAGCTCCTGACGGTCGATACCGTGCCGTTAGCTCTCACGGTTGCGCTCCTGTCCGGTGAATCGCATGAACTCGCCCTGCCAGTGCAGCTTGACGATGGTGGTCTCGCCGTGACGGTTCTTCGCGACGATGCACTCGCCGGAGTTCTGGTCGATCGCCGCCTGAGCGGTCTCGGCGCCGTTCTCGCGGTCATAATAGCCCTCGCGATAGAGGAAGAGGACGATATCCGCGTCCTGCTCGATCGAACCGGAGTCTCTCAGGTCGGAAAGCTGGGGACGGTGATCCTGTCGCTGTTCGGACGCACGGCTGAGCTGGCTCAGACAGATGACGGGAACGTCGATCTCCTTTGCGAGGATCTTGAGGTTTCTGGTCAGCTCGGAGATCTCCTGCACGCGGTTGCCGTCGCGGCGGCCGGTGGACATGAGCTGGAGGTAGTCGATCACAACGAGATCGACGTGCTTGAGCCTTCTGAGCTTCGCCTTCATCTCCGGGACGGTGATGCCCGGGGTATCGTCAAGATAGATATTGGTATTTTTCAGGATATCGCCCGCACCGATCAATCTCTGCCACTCCTCGGGCTTGAGGTCGCCGGTACGCAGCTTGGTACCGCCGACGAGCGCCTCGGCTGACAAGAGACGGGAGACGAGCTGTTCCTTGGTCATTTCCAGTGAAAAGAATGCGACGGTCTTTTTCCCGACGACGGCGACGTTGCGCGCGATGTTCAGCGCGAAGGAGGTCTTGCCCATACCGGGTCGCGCCGCGAGCAGGATCAGGTCGGAGCGGTTGAGTCCGGTGATCACGCGGTCGAGGTCGCCGATGCCGGTCGAGATGGGCTTGACGGAGGCGTCGTCGCGGTTGAGCATGTCCAGACGGTCGAAGGTCTGGAAGAGCACCTCGTCGATGCGCTGGAGACCCTGGATGTTCTTTCCGCGGCGGATGTCGAAGATCTTCTGCTCCGCGGAGTCGATGAGCATCTGGGGCTCCTGCTCGCCGTCGGAGCTGTCCTCGATGATATCCCGCGCGGCGGAGATCAGAGCGCGGACGTCGTACTTGTCGCGCACGATGCGGGCGTAGTTCTCCACGTTGGTGATGGACGGACAGCTCTGTGCCAGCTGGACGAGGTAGGTCTTGCCGGTCGCCTCGTCAAAGTCGCGCTCGCGCTTGAGCACGTCCAGCACGGTGATCTGGTCGACCGCCATACCGGAGGTGAACATGCTCATCATCGCCGTGTAGATCGTGCGATGGGTCGCGACGTAGAAGTATTCGGAGGACGGCAGGATCTCCGCTACGCGGGAGATCGCGTCAGGCTCCATCAGGATCGCGCCGAGCACCGCCTGCTCCGCTTCGGGAGAATACGGCAGTCTCAGCCCGCTGTATACGGTTGCATTATTATCAGGCATAATCTATTCCTTAGTCAAATGAAACAGGAATCGGGTGCGGGCAAAGCCCGCCCGCAACTATTCACTATTCTTTATTCGTTATTCTTTATTCGATTCTTATGCTTTCTCCACAGAGATCGTGCAGTGGGCGGTGATGCCGGAATAGAGCTTGATCTCCGCTTCATACTCGCCCAGATTCTTGATGTCGTCCTTTAAAACGACCTTGCGCTTGTCGACGTCAACATGCTTTCTCGCCTTGATCTCGGCGGCGATCTCCTTCGCGGTGATGCTGCCGAAGAGCTTTCCGCTGTCGCCCGCCTTGGCTTTGATGACGAACTTGGAGCCCTCGAGCTCCTCCTTCGCCTTCTGAGCGGCGGCGATGGCGGTGTCGATCTTATACTGCTTGCTCTGCTCGGCGTTCTTGAACTCGTTCATCGCCTGTGCGTTCGCTTCCTTCGCGACGTTGCGCGGGAAAAGGAAATTGCGGGCGTAACCGTCGGAGACGGTGACAAGCTCGCCCTTCTTGCCGAGAGACTTGACGTCCTGTAACAAAATAACTTTCATATACTGTTCCTCCCGGGCATCTGCCCTATATTTATGTGTATTATAGATTAAACTTGACGTCCTTCAAAGCCTCGACCAGCCGCTCCTTCGCGTCGTCGAGGGTGACGTCCCTGAGCTGAGCCGCCGCCATATTCTGGTGACCGCCGCCGCCGAGCGCCTCCATCACGAGCTGGACGTTCAGCTTTCCGAGAGACCGCGCCGAGATATTGACGGTATGGGCGTCGATCGGCGAGATCACGAAGGATGCGAAGGTATCGCGGATGGAGAGCAGGTCGTCCGCCGCCTGAGCGCAGACGATGCGCGAATTGGGGATCTGGTCGTAGGCGATCGTGATGGCGCAGTGGTTGTAGATCTGTGCCGAGGCGATCAGCTTGCTCTTGTCGCGGTAATTCTCCAAGGTGTTGGAGAAAACGTTGCGGACGGAGACGGTGTCGGCGCCCTTCTTCCGCAGGAACGCCGCGGCCTCAAAGGTGCGGACGCCGGTATTGATGACGAAATTCTTGGTGTCGAGCATGATGCCCGCGAGCAGGGCTTCCGCGTCGATATGGCTGAGGATGTCGTCCGCAAGGTACTCCACGACCTCGGTGACCAGCTCGCACGCCGAGGAAGCGCTCGGCTCATGCAGGAACACGCTCGCGTTGTCGATATGATCCACCATCTTGCGGTGATGGTCGATGACGACCACCTTGCCGCAGTTATGCAGCACGCGGTCGCTCTCCACCACATGGGACGAATGGGTGTCCACGATGACCAGCAGCGTATGCGCTCCCGCGAGGACGAAGCCGCGCTCCGCGTTGATGAACATGTCGCGGCGGTTCTCCCTGAGACGGTCGATCATCGCGCGCGCCAGCGTATGCTCGATATCGCAGACGATGTGGCACTGCTTGTTATATTTCTTGGTGACGAGGGCGTAGACGCCCGCCGCCGCGCCGACAGAGTCGAGGTCGGAGAACTTGTGACCCATGACGAGCACGCGCTCCGACTGGGCGATCTGCTCCGCAAGCTGTTGGGACAGAGCGCGGACGCGCACCTTGGAGGTTTTTTCCACACCCTTGGCGACGCCGCCGAAGAAGATGTAGTCGCTGTTCTTGAGCACCGCGACCTGATCGCCGCCGCGCCCGAGCGCCATATCCAGCGCCTTCTTCGCCTGAGCGGCGCTCTCGGTCAGGCTCTCACAGCCGTGGCCGACACCGATGGACAGGGTCGCCGGACGTCCATTATAAGTCACGGAGCGGACGCTGTCAAGCAGCTTGAACTTGCGCTCCATCTGCTCGCGCAGCACCTTCTCGTCAAAGATCGCCATATAGCGGTTCTCGCCGAGCTTTCGCAGGAGGATCTGATGCTTTGTCGCCCAGCGGTAGAGGAGATCCTCCGCCGCGAGGTGAGCCGCCGCCGCCTGCTGGTCGGTGTCGGAGGAGAAGTCCTCGATGTTGTCGAAGATGATCAGCGCCACGCTTTTTTTCGTATCCATATATGTATCGGCGAGATTCTTGTAATAGGTGTCGTCGATGAACTCGAACAGCACGCCGCGCTCGATCTCGCGGGCGAAAACGGTATAGCGCTTGCCGGCAAAGCTCGTGTCAAAGGAAGCGCGCTTCAAGGCGTCCCCCACTTCGATATCGGAGATGAAGGGGTTGATGCGGCTGTTCTCGCCGTCTGTCTCATCCAAAAAAGCCTTGCGGAAGCGGGAGTTGTAGGAGAGGAGCTCTCCGTGCTCGCCGCAGACAGCAACAGGCGTTTTCAGCGCCTCAAGCATCTTTCCGTCGGGTGAGAAGCAGTCGCGCATCGCGGACTGTGAGACCTGGCGGACGTAGGTGCGGAAACGCACGATCAGCACGAAGCAGACGATCACCGCCACCGTCGACACGGCGGACTCGATCATGCCCAGGATTCGGTTGTAGTAGTAGGTCAGCGCCGACATCAGAATCATCAGCACCGACAGTATCAGATATATCGGCAAAGCCGTCCAAACATGTTTCTTCATGTTTTCCCCGATCTTAATTTATCGCTTCCGGCGTCCCCTTTTCGGGACGTCCGTCGCGTAATGATCAATGTTTACTCAGTCCACAGCGAGAGGATGTTCTTCGCGTGGTTGTTGATGCGCATGGCGTCCGTCGTATTGACGATATCATCGCCGTTTACGTTCGCGCAATTGAACTCGTAGCCGGTAAGCTCCAGCACGCCTCTCGCGTGGTTGTTCGCGCGCATCATATCCGTCGTGTTCACCAAGCCGTCTCCGTTGACGTCGCCGATAGGATGGAGTTTGATCATGCCAAGGGTCGCGCCATCTACAGTCAGCTCCGTCTCACGCGCCACATGGTTCTTCTTCTCCGCGCGGAGGATGTATGCGCCGTCGGCAACGCCGGTAAAGGTTCCCTCGCCGAAAAAGCCGATCAGTACCGCGCTGTCGGTGTCGCACCGCATCGTCGTGCTGTACGCCGGGGCGGTCTCGCCCTTGTGCGTCAGCGTGAGGGTCACGTCGTCCGTCATGCTCAGGAAGCTCGTCACGGATACGGAAACGTTCGAGCCGATCGGCACGAAGCTCCAGCGCTGTGCGGCAGAGCCGTTGAACGGATGCGCCTGCACGTTCGTGCCGTTGTCGGTGTTGGCGTTCCACACGTCGAGATACTGCCCGGCGAGCTTGTTGATCAGGAAGCAGGTGCCGTCGGAGTTTTTCCTGATCTTCCAGAACTGTCCGCGGCTGTCGTTCTTCTCATACAGCATGGCGTTCTGGTTTTTATCGGCAAAGGTAATGGGATCGTTCGCAATCTCGACCGCCAGCCCGCTTGTTTTCTCATAGATACGGTACCAGCCGTCGCCCGCGTACTCGAGCATATAGTGCTCCGCGTTCTTGCGGTTGGTCGGGTCGTCCGTGTTCCAGACGTCGATATTGCTCCCGGCCTTGAACTCGGAGGGAACGCCGATGACGTCGAGGAAGAGGCTGTCCTTGAGGGATGACCAGATCGCGTACTCGCCGTCGGGCAGGGGACGCTCGTCGAGCTTGCAGGGGATCAGCGCGAAGCCCTGCGCCTTAGCGCCGTTGCCGAGCCATGTGCGGACGTTGGTGCCGTTCGCGTAGCCGCCGTTGTAAACGTCCATGTAGAAGGAGCTGCACCGCGCTCTCAGGCGGTAGCCGGTATCGGAGACCTCCACCGACCATTGCTGGGCGACGCTGTCGTTGGACGGCCAAAGCCGGATATTGGCGCCGGCGGTCAGGGAACCGTCGACGACGTCCAGACAGTAGTGGGTGTCCTTCTGGGTGATCTTGTAGAAGCCGTTGCCGCGGTATTCAAAGCGGAATGCGTCGAAAACGCTCGGCACGGTATTCTCCGGCCAGCCCCACATCTGGACGTTCGTGCCGTCCACGGCAGCAGGCTCGTTGCCGGGGATATCGAGGAAATAGTTCCTGCCGATCGCGCTGCACGCCCAGTAATCGCCGTCGGGGATCGTCTGACCCGCCGCCTCGGACTCCGCCATCACATGACCGTCCATCGGAATGTCCTTCACATGGATGAATCGGTAACCCTCCGCGATCCACTGGGACGTCGTCATAACTCTCAGCGGCGTCTGATAGCAGCCCCTGATACTGTAGTTGTACTCCTCCACGGTCACGCTGGTGCCGTTGACCGCAGAGACCCACGCAACATGTCCGTACTTACCGGACTCCCTCCACGCGATCGCACCGACAGCGGGCGTATTGTTGACGGGGAAGCCCAGCGTCTGGAAGGCAGTTCCCCAGTATTTCGCGTCGCCGAGGCGTGTGCCGTAGGCGTTGTTCTCAACCTTGTGATAACTGTTGCGAACCGCGTAGTAAACGCCGTTCACGGTAAAATGATAATTGTTGAAATCAGAGATCCCGTTGCGGCTCTCCATACACCACGCGACAAAGGAGGTGCACTCGCGGTTAAAGAATTTCCATCGGTCTGTGACCGTATCCTTGGCGGGATCACGGTAAATCGACGGATAATCGTCGCCGCCGGTCGCGGAAAGATCTGTATTTGCGGCGGTCTGCGCCGCGCCCTCCTGCACCGCGGAGATCGGCACGGCAAACGCCGTACACAGCAGAACCGCCGCAAGCAGAATACAGAGAAGTGTTTTTTTCATGGTGAACCTCCTTCAGAGGGCAGGGAGCAATCAAAAGACAAAAGGAACCTGCGCTCCTTCTATTCTTTTCTTTCTTTACTTTCTTATCTTTATTATATAGTGGTTAGCTGCTGGTTGATTGATGGTTGATCGTTGGTTGAAGTGCCGGTTGACCGCTTCATCACAGAGCTGAAAGCGCCGCATGATATCTGACCTTTTTGCGGTCGGGCGGTCGGTTGCTCAGCTGGTTGAAAAATGCGAAGTTTTGAAGCGTTTTATACTTCCATCAAAATCGGCAGGATCATCGGAGAACGACCGGTCTGGCGGACGATCAGCTTGGCGATGTCGTCCTTGATCAGGTTTTTGATGACGCCCCACTCATGGATGTTCCTGCGGGAGCAATCCTCGAGGATATCGTTAGACAGCGAGCGGATATCGTCCATCAGATCGCCGCTCTCGCGCACGTAAACAAAGCCGCGGGAGACGATATCGGGGCCGCTGACGACGTGGCCGTCGTAGACGTCCAGAGACGCGACAATGATGATCAAGCCGTCCTGACCCAGATGCTTACGGTCGCGCAGAACGATAGATCCGACGTCGCCGACGCCGAGACCGTCGACAAAGATCTTGCCCGCGGTGACAGGCTCGCCCTCCTTGATGCCGTTCTCGCTGATCTCGACCATCCTGCCGATATCGCCGATGTAGATGTTCTCAGACGGCATACCCATCGACATCGCGAGCGCACGGTGCTTCTGGAGCATCTTCTGCTCGCCGTGGACGGGGACGAAGTACTTCGGCTTGACCAGAGAATGGATGAGCTTCAACTCCTCCTGACATGCGTGGCCGGAGACGTGCACCTCGTACATGCTCTCATATACGACCTCACACCCGCGCTTCAAGAGCTCGTCGACGACGTTGCCGACGGTGCGCTCGTTGCCGGGGATGGGTTTTGCGGAAATGATGATGAAATCGCCCGCGCCGACGGAGACCTTGCGGTGGTCGGAATACGCCATGCGCGAGAGCGCGGACATCGGCTCGCCCTGAGAGCCTGTGGTCGCGAGGACGATCTTCTCAGGCGGATAATCCTTGAGCTGGTCGATGTCGATGATCATGTTATCGGGCACGTTGACGTAGCCCAGCTCCTGAGCGACCTTCATGTAATTGATCATGGAGCGGCCGGAGAACGCGAGCTTGCGGCCATACTGAACCGCGCAGTTGATGATCTGCTGGATGCGGCTGATATTGGACGCGAAGGTCGCGATGATGATGCGCTTATGGCGCGCGGTGGAGAAGAGCTTCTCAAAGCTGTCGGTGACCTTCTGCTCCGTGGGCGTATAGCCGGGACGCTCGGCGTTGGTGCTCTCCGCGAACAGCGCGAGCACGCCCTCGTCGCCGAGAGCCGCAAAGCGGTTGAGGTCGGTCATCCTGCCCTCGATGGGGGTGTAGTCGATCTTGAAGTCGCCGGTATGGACGATCACGCCCGCGGGGGTGTGCATGGCGACGGCGACAGCGTCCGGGATGCTGTGGTTGACGTGGATCAGCTCGATGTCAAAGCAGCCGAGCTTGATGTGTCCGCCGGCGTTCACCTTGACGAGCGTCGGGGGCGCGGAGAGGCTGTGCTCCTTGAGCTTGTTCTCGATCAGACCGATGGTCAGCGGGGTGCCGTAGATCGGTACGTTCACCTTCGCGAGCAGGTACGGGATGCCGCCGATATGGTCCTCATGTCCGTGGGTGATGACCACGCCGCGGATGCGGTCGCGGTTCTGCTCCAGATAGGCGAAATCCGGGATGACCAGATCGACGCCGAGCATATCGCCGTCGGGGAACGCCATACCGCAGTCAACGATCACGATATCGCCCTCGCACTCGAACACGGTGAGGTTCTTGCCGATCTCGTTGAGACCGCCGAGGAAAGCGACCTTGATGGGCGGCTTTGCGGGGATGATCTTCTTCGGCTTGCGCGGCTTCTTCTGCTTATTGTTCGCCGAAACGGTCGGCTTGAACATCGCTCTCTTGGGCGCCGCTTTTGTTTTCTTCGCGCTCTTGTTGGACGCGGGTTTTGTCTTATTCATCTGAGTTTTCTTCTTCTCGCTCAAATAAATACCTCCTTTTTCTTTGCAATGGTATTATGTATGGCGTCTGCTTCCATGCCGTACGGAAACAGAGATGATCCAAAGGTAAGGGTCTCGCATTTTGAGCCGTCTCAAAAATACAAACACTCCCACTTATACATAATATATGATAGCGCAAAAATGCCCTTCGGTCAATAGTTTGCGGGAATTATTTCGCTATGAGTGTGTAACAGCGGCGAAGTTTTTGATCATGTAGGGCGGGGGTACCCCCGCCCTACAATAGCGTCTGAGCACGTCTCTCTCCATTATCGGCGGGATTTTCTCAAAAAAACAGTTGCAATTATTTTTTTATATGTTATAATAGCATACGGATATTACATACCTAGTAGATAGGTTGTAACCGAAAATGTGCACATAAAAGGAAAATCCCATGAAAACAGTCGATATTTTTACCGACGGCGCCTGCTCAGGCAATCCCGGTCCCGGCGGCTGGGGCGCGATCCTGCGTTACAACGGCCATGAGAAGGAGCTGTCCGGCGGCGAGCGCCAAACCACCAACAACCGCATGGAGCTGATGGCGGTGATCGAGGCGCTGAGCATCCTCAAGGAACCGTGCCGCGTCAATCTTTACTCCGACAGCCAGTACGTCTGCAACGCCTTGAAGCTCGGTTGGGCAAGAAAATGGAAGGCGAACGGATGGATGCGGAACAAAAAAGAAAAAGCCCTCAACCCGGAGCTTTGGGACAGGCTGCTGACCCTCTGCGACAAGCACGAGGTAGAGCCGATCTGGGTCAAGGGTCACGCAGGCCACCCGGAGAACGAGCGCTGTGACCAGCTCGCCGTCGCCGAGAGCAGGAAGTTCTGACAGCCTCCCTTGCTTGAGGCGCTAAGCCTTCCCCTTGAGGTGCTCCCCGTTGGGGAGACGTCGCGAAGCGACAGAGGGGGAGCCGTCTCCGGCGAGGAAAAGGTGGGCAATTCGCTTGCGAATTGGTCGGATGAGGTGGAAACCTATCTGACAAATTAATAAACGGGATGGAGCGGAAACGCTTCCACCTCATCCGTCATCCTTGCGGATGACACTTTCCCCTCAAGGGGAAGGCATTCTAGGAGGAATCCATATGATGAAAATATATGCGGATAATGCCGCTACCACCGCGCTTTCACCCGCGGTGCTGGAGGAAATGATGCCGTACCTGACGACGGTCTACGGCAACCCCTCCAGTCTCTATGAGACGGGCGCGATCGCGAAGGAAGCGGTCGAGACAGCCCGCGCGAAGATCGCCGCCCTGATCGGCGCGAAGAACGCGAGCGAGGTCTACTTCACCTCCGGCGGTTCGGAGAGCGACAACTGGGCGATCAAGGGCGTCGCCCGCGCCTTGAAAAAGCGCGGCAAGACCCACATCATCACCTCAAAATTCGAGCACCACGCGGTGCTCCACACCGTCCACGCGCTGAAAAAAGAGGGCTTCACAGTCACCTATGTGGATGTTTACGAGAACGGTATCGTCCACCCGGAGGATATCGAGAAGGCGATCACCGACGAGACAGCCCTCGTCAGCATCATGTACGCGAACAACGAGATCGGCACCGTCCAGCCGATCGCCGAGATCGGCAAAATCTGCCGTGCGCGCGGCGTGCTCTTCCACACCGACGCGGTGCAGGCGATGGGCAACGTCCCGATCAACGTGGAGGAGCAGAACATCGACCTGCTCAGTATGACGGCGCACAAGCTCCACGGTCCGAAGGGCTGCGGCGCGCTGTACATCCGCAAGGGCGTCCGTCCCGCCGTGCTGATCGACGGCGGCGCTCAGGAGCGCGGCATGCGTGCGGGCACGGAGAACGTCGCGGGCATCGTGGGCTTTGCGAAGGCGCTGGAGCTTGCGATCGAGGGCATGCCCTACCGCACCGAGCACGTCACGAAGATGCGAAACCGCCTGATCGATCAGCTCCTCACCATCGAGCGCTCACGGCTCAACGGCGACCGCGAGCGCCGTCTGCCCGGCAACCTGAACATGTGCTTTGAGGGCATCGAGGGCGAGAGCCTTCTGCTCATGCTCGACATGAACGGCATCAGCTCGTCCTCGGGCTCGGCGTGTACATCTGGCAGCCTTGACCCGAGCCACGTTCTGCTGGCGATCGGTCTGCCGCATGAGATCGCCCACGGCAGCATGCGCCTCTCCTTCTCCGACGACATCACTGAGGAGGAGATCGACTACATTGCCGAGAAGGTCAAGTATGTGGTGGATTATCTGAGGAATATGAGCCCCCTGTGGGAGCACATCAAGGAACAAGAGAAGGAGGGTCAGTAAATGGCATACAGCGAAAAAGTAATGGATCATTTCGCGCACCCGCGCAACGTCGGTGAGATCCCCGACGCGGACGGCGTCGGCGAGGTCGGCAACTCCCGTTGCGGCGATATCATGAAGATGTATCTGAAAATCGACGGCGATACGATCACCGACGTGAAGTTCAAGACCTTCGGCTGCGGCGCGGCGATCGCGACCAGCTCCATGGCGACCGAGTTGGTCAAGGGCAAGAGCATCGAGAACGCCTTACAGCTCACCAATAAAGCGGTCATGGAGGCGCTGGACGGTCTCCCGCCCGTGAAGGTGCACTGCTCCGTCCTCGCGGAGGAAGCGATCAAGGCGGCGCTCTCGGACTACTATCAGCGCAAGGGCATCGACCCCACCCTGATCATCGGCGCTCCCTCGGGCGAGCACGAAGAACCCGTCTGCGGAGGAGAATAAACCCATAAAAGTAACCGCACAGCCGAAAAGCTGTGCGGTTTTTTCGTTATATCATTCAAACAAAATATCCCAGAATTCGTCGTAGGTCGCGATCTCGTAGTCGCAGAGGTCGCTGTGGGACGGCTCCTCGCCGTTGAGGTAATGACAGGTGGTCAGCCCCGCGTTCCTGCCGCCGAGCATATCGGAGGTCAGGCTGTCGCCCAGCATGATCACGCGGGAGGTGTCCGTCAGCCCGAGGTCGCGGAAGATGTACTCGAAGAACGCCTTCTCGGGCTTGCTCGCGCCGATCTGCTCGGAGATGTACATGCCGTCCACATACGGACGGATGGCGCAGCGGCTGAATCGCCCGGTCTGGGGGACGGTCAAGCCGTTGGTCGCAAGATAGATCCGACAATGCTCCCGGAGCTTCTGCACGAACTCCAACGCGCCGTCCAGAAGGAAGGACTGGTGGGAGAGATTGAGCTCGTAATTTTCGTTTACAGAATAATAATCGGCCTCAGGAGCGCCGAGAGCTTCAAACAAGCGCTGAAAGCGCGTGGGCTTCAAGTCCTCGCGGCTCAGCTCCCCTCTCTCCAGCGCCTTCCAACAGCCGAGGTTGATCGCGCTGTAGAGGGCGACGGTCTCGTCCGTCGGGTCAACACCGAAATGCCGCAGGGTCTCGCTGACGGCGGCCTTCTCCGACCGTTTGAAGTCAAAGACCGTCTCGTCCGCATCCAGGAGGACGATATCGAAGCGCTTAGACAAAATCCGCGCCTCCCTTGACGTAGATGCCGACGCGGGTGATCTCACAGTATAATTCTGTATGAGAATATTCAGCGAACGCATCCAGCAGGAGATTCGGGTTGATGTTCAAGGTCGATCCCGCGGGCAGGGTCAGGCTCAGGCGCACCCCTTCCCCATCCTGCGGCTCGCACGCGAGGATATAGGGCTTCAAATCGACCTGCTTCATGCCCTTCTTGGTCTTTTTATCAACGAGGATCTCGGGCAGAGCAAGGAACGCGGAGAGCTGTTCTTTTAATTCTTCTTCGGAAATTTCTCCATTGTTGAGCGGCTCGATCTTCACTTCATACTTTGCCGATTCGATGTCGGCGGGCTTGTGCACCGCTTCGCGACAGCTCAGGACGCGGATGCCCTCGGGCAGGCAGGCGTTGAGCCTTTCCGGAATTGCGGCGAGGTCCTCCTCGTCGTTCAGCACGCGGAAATCCATGCTCTCGCAGGTAGAGGAAAAGCCCAGCGAGAGCGGGAGCGCGAAGGTGATATAGGGGTGGCGGTTGAAGCCCTCGGTGTGCCAGATATCCAGACGGCTCTTGGTGATCGCGCGGAGCATCACGCGGTTGGTGTCAAGGTGGGAGATGTACTTGCACGGCCCGTTCTTCTCATAGATCACTCTGACGTTTTTCATAGCACACCCCTCCTTTGTATTTCAATGCGCCGCAGTTCATACACTTTTCGCGGCAGTTGGGCGACGCCTCGCTGTTGTAGGCGCGCTCACATTCTTTTTTCAGGAAAGCCTTGGTCACGCCGTAATCGAGGTGATCCCACGGCAGGATCTCGTCGAAGGAGCGGCGGCGGTTGGCGTAGAAGGCGGGGTCGATCCCACAATAATCGAACACCTCCAGCCACTTCTCCAGAGAGAAGCAGTCGCTCCAGCCGTCGAAGCGCATGCCGCGTCGGTGGGCTTCCAGAAGCACGGCGTTGAGCCTGCGGTCTCCGCGGGCGAAAACCGCTTCTAAGAACGAGGTGTCGGAAGCGTGGTAATTATAGGTGATCTTTCTGGTGGTGATGGAATTCTTGATGTGCTGCTGCTTCTCGCGGAGCTCGTCCATCGTGTCCTGCGGCTCCCACTGGAAGGGCGTGAAGGGCTTCGGGACAAAGGAGGACGCCGAGACAGTGACGCGCGGGGACTTGCCCTTGGGTCGGTTCTCGGTCTGATAGAAGCAGTCGACAACCTTTCTGCCCAGCTCTGCGATCGCGGCGACGTCGTCCATCGTCTCCGTGGGCAAGCCGATCATGAAATAGAGCTTCACGGTCGTGTAGCCGCCCTCAAAGGCGATGCGGCAGGTATTCATCAGCTCGTCCTCAAAGACGTTCTTGTTGATGGCGTTGCGAAGGCGCTGTGACCCCGCCTCGGGCGCGAAGGTCAAGCCGCTCTTGCGGACGGTCTTGATCTCGTCGAGGATATCGTCGGTGAAGCCGTCGACACGCAAAGACGGCAGAGAAAGGCTCACGTTCTCAGGCTTCGCCCATGAATTCAGCTCGCGCAGAAGGGGCACGACCTGCGTGTAGTCGCTCGAGCTCAGCGAGGAGAGCGAGACCTCGTCGTAGCCTGTGTTCTGACAGAGCGCGTGGCACTGGCGGCTGATGCACTCGACACTTTTCTCGCGCACGGGTCGGTAGAGAAAGCCCGCCTGACAGAAGCGGCAGCCGCGGATACAGCCGCGGAAGATCTCCTCCACCGCGCGGTCATGGACGATCTCGATATTCGGGACGACGAAATTGTCGGGGTAATAGCTCTCGTCCATGTTCATCATAACGCGCTTCTCGATCACCGCAGGCGCGCCGTCCTTGGGCGTCACGGCGCTGATGGTGCCGTCCTCATGATAGGTCACGTCGTAGAGAGCGGGGACGTAGACGCCCTTGATCTGAGACGCAAGGCGCAGGAACTCGTCCTTGCTCCTGCCGTCCTTCTTGCAGGCGCGGTACAGCTCGATGACCTCAAGGTCGACCTCCTCGCCGTCGCCGAGGAAGAAGATATCCACAAAATCGGTGATCGGCTCGGGGTTGCAGGCGCACGGACCGCCCGCCACGACGATGTGGTCGAGCTCCTTCCTGTCCTTCGCAAGAACAGGGATGCCGCCTAAGCTGAGCATGTTGAGAATATTGGTGTAGCTCAGCTCATACTGGAGCGTGAAGCCGATGAAGTCGAAATCCGTCAGCGGGTCGCCCGATTCCAGCGCGTAGAGCGGGATATCATGGGCGCGCATCTCGGCTTCCATGTCGATCCACGGCGCGAACACGCGCTCACACCAGATATAGGGCTTCTCGTTGAAAAGGCTGTAGAGGATCTTGATGCCCAGATGGGACATGCCGATCTCATAGGTATCGGGGAAGCAGAACGCGAAGCGCACGTCGACCGCACGCTTGTCCTTGACGACGGCGTTCAGCTCTCCGCCGACGTACCGTCCGGGCTTCTGCACCTTCAAAAGCAGTTTTTCGATTTCCTTGGGATACATAGCTTTCTCCTATTTTTCAGGTTTATATCATCGCAAAGCGCGAAGGTTTCTCATGTTTTCAATAAAGAAGCAGTCTTTAAGGCTCCCTTTGGTAAAGGGAGCTGTCGCCGTTAAGGCGACTGAGGGATTGCATGAATTGTTTGAGGCGGACACGCGTGCCCGCCGAGTATCTCAATATAATATGTTAGCGGTTTTTGCATTGTTTTCTATAAGGTGGTTGCTTCGCAACATTGATACAATCCCTCCGAGTCGGAACAAGTTCCGACCCACCTCCCTTTACCAAAGGGAGGCTTATAAACGCTTCTGCTCCTATTTTTTCAAGAGTAAAACGGTCAGCAGGTACAGGGATATTGCTAATAAAGAATAATTGTACCCGCTGTTCAACAACAGATAAACGCCTGCTGTCAAAAGCGGCAGCAGGAACAGAAAGGTCGTCAGCTTTAAAACGATGCTGACGGTTCTCGAATTATATTTCTTTAAAAGAATGATTTCTAACAAATGCCCACCGTCGAGGCTCAGCGCCGGCAGGAGATTGAACACCCCGAGCGCCAGATGCGGCAGGCTCAGCTTGCGGCTGAACGGATACAGTGCCGCAAAGCACAGAAGATTGACCGCGGGTCCTCCCAGCGTGATCAGAATATCGTCGCGCCGGGTCGCGGGTTCGTCCGCCTCGATCAGCATATCGAACAGGCGCAGCCGGAACGCCCTGACCCGCACATGCAGCAGGCGCATCATCAGCAGATGCCCCAGCTCATGGAGCACCGCCGCAAGAAAACAGCACACGACGCGGTTGCTGCGGTCGAGCAGGAGCACGGCGGTCATCGCCGCCACGACCTCATAGCCGACGGTAAGCTCCGTCTCAGCGAGTTTCAGCTTCATCGGCAGACGCCTTCGTCAGATTCCCGAACAGCCCCTCGTCTATCGAGTCGAACACCTGTTGGGAAACGATCGGCTTCCTCAGCTCTGCGCGGTAGAAGGTCATGAAATCGCGGTAGAGACCGCTGTCCATACTCTTGAGCAGAAAGAGGAACAGCGCGAGCAGGATACAGAGGATCAGTTGCGCCGTGATCAGGTACGGTCGGCTTTTCTCCGCGTCAGGCGCGGGCGGCTTCTCGTCCAAAGGCGGTTCATCCGACGGCTCAGGCGCGATCTCCACGCGCGCATTCTCGCGCCAGCCTTCCTCATAAATGATCTCGCTGTGTTGGTTTTCATTCATCCTATCACCCCGTACATTCTATGTGCGGAATGTGGGATTCATGAATGAAAGGGCTCCGAAAACGGGACGTCGGGGGCGACGTCCCCTACAGAGCGGTTAGAGTTTACTCAGTTCGTTGCGGCGGAGCTTGACGAAGTAGTACGCCGCGATGAAGAGAGAGAGAAGCTCCGCGATCGGGAAGGAGAACCACATCACGGTCATGTTGATCTTGGAGAGGATGAACGCCGCGGGGAGCAGGATGATCAGCTGGCGGGAAATGGACATCACCATGCTGTATACACCCTTGCCGACGGCTTGGAAAAGGCTCGAGAACATGATGCCGCAGGCGGCGAACATGAAGGAGATGCTGATGATCCGCAGCATCGGAACGCCGACCTCTCCGAGCAGGGCGTTCGCCGCGAGATCGGCGGCGGAATCGGACTCAAAGAGTGATAACAGCCAGCCGGGAGCCAGCTCAAAGAGCAGCGTGCCTGCCGCCATCACACCCGCCGCGATGATCAGACCGAGCCTGAGCGCAGAGTACATCCGCGCCTTGTTCCGCGCGCCGTAGTTGTAGCCGATGATGGGCATGACGCCCTGGTTCATACCGAACACCGGCATGAACACGAAGCTCTGAAGCTTGAAATAGACGCCGAAGGCGTTGATATACGCGGCGGCATATTTCGCCGAGATATCCGCCCAGGAGATGATCAGGTTGATGCCGGAGACCATGATAGAGCCGATGCTCTGCATGATGATAGCGGGCAGACCGACCGCGTAGATATTCTTGACGGTCATCTTCTGCATTTTGAAGCCCTTGAAGGTGATCTTCACGTCGTGCTTTCTCAGGAAGAGGATGAGCAGGATGAACGCCATCGAGCAGAACTGCGCGAAAACGGTCGCGATCGCCGCGCCGAGCACGCCCAGCTCCGGGAAGGGTCCGACGCCGTAGATCAACAGCGGATCGAGCACAATGTTGACGACCGCGCCGAACATCTGGCTGAGCATCGGGAAGATCATGTTGCCGGTGGACTGGAGGATCTTCTCGCCCATCGTGGAGACCATCATGCCCAGCGACGCGCACAGCACCACCATCAGGTACTGCGTGCCGTAGCCGATGACGGTCGCGTCCTTCGTGAACAGGGAGATGAACGGGCGCGAGAGGGTCAGCCCGATCACGAGGAATACCGCCCAGTCGATCGCCGCCAGCGCCAGTCCCGTGGTCGCGGCATTGTTGGCTTCCGCAAAGTTCTTCGCGCCTAATCTGCGGGCGATCAGGGAGTTCACGCCGATTGCCGTACCCACGGCGACAGAGATCAGGATCATTTGCAAGGGATAAGCGAGAGAGACCGCCTGCAGCGCGTCGGGGTGATAACGCGCGACGAAGATGCTGTCAACGACATTGTACAGCGCCTGGATCAGCATCGACGCCATCGCCGGCAGAGACATGCTCAACAGCAGGGGGAGCATCGGCTTGACGCCCATTTTATTCTCAGTGATTTCAGCCACGGGAGTTCTCTCCTTTTTTCTTGGTTCTTTTTTCTTTTATCGAAATAATCAGGAATACGATCAGCGTCGCAAGGGCAACGCCGCAGAAGTCGATCAGCATATCACGCACCTCACAGCTTCTCCCCTCGGGAAAGAGCTGGATCAGCTCGTCGCAGATCGGGATGACCGCGCCGATCAGAAGCGTCGGCAGGAGCATTTTCTTTCCTCTTCGGACATAGCTGTAGACCGTTGAGGATAAGAGCAAGCCGAGGATCGTGTACTCGGTAAAGTGCGCGAGCTTGCGGACGACGCCCTCCGTGAGGGTGATCCTGACGCCGAGCGAGCGCAAAAATCCGTTGAGCATATCCGTGACGGGACTGCTCTCCTCGGTCGATTCCACCGCGCTCATGGAGGAATTCCAGAAGATGAATCCGACCGCCGCAACCGTGAGGACGGTGAGGACGATGCGGATGATCAAAGTTTTCTTATTATTCTTCATGATCCTTCGATTCCTGTGATAAGTTCCTCATTATTCTAATCGTTTCCGCATAAGATGTCAAATAGGCGTATACAAGTTTTCATGATACGTCAAATAAGTGTTGAAAAGTAGTCTAATTTCAGTTATAATGCTAGGGAGAATGACCAGAAGGAGATTCACTATGCTTCATTATATCATTGTTTTTCTGATTTCCATGGTGCCGCTGATCGAGCTGCGCGGCGCGATCCCCTACGCGGTCGGCATGCACTGCAATATGGTCGCGGCGTACATCATCGCCATCATCGGCAATATGCTTCCCGTACCGTTCATCTACCTCTTTGCCCGCAAGGTGCTCGAATGGGGCAAGGATAAGAAATATATCGGCAAGTTCTTCACTTTCTGCCTTGAAAAAGGCGAGAAGGGCGGCAAAAAATTACAGGCGAAAGCGGGTCGCGGACTCTTCATTGCGCTGATGCTCTTCGTCGGTATTCCTCTCCCCGGAACCGGCGCATGGACGGGAACGCTCGCCGCTTCCATGCTCGACATGGATTTCAAGAAGAGCGTCGTCGCCGTCATGCTCGGCGTCATCATCGCGGGCGTGATTATGGGGCTTGCCTCGGCGGGTCTGTTCGGCGCGATCGGCGCGATTTTTGCACCGAAGTAAGATGAAAAGAGAGAACGTATATGCCGCGGTCATCGGCGGCGGCGCGGCAGGGCTGATGTGCGCGATCCATGCGGCAGAAAAGCACCCCGAGAAGCGCGTCGTCATCATCGAGAAAGCCGACCGCGTCGGGAAGAAACTGCTCGTCACGGGCAACGGCCGCTGTAACCTCAGCCACATCGAAGCAGATGCGGAGAGCTATCACGGCGAGGGCAGTCAAGCTGTTATCAATATTCTTTTTAAGAAATATAGTGCAGACCGTGTGCAGGAAGAATTCCGCGCGCTCGGTCTTTTGACGCATGACGATATCGAAGGGCGGGTCTACCCCCTCTCCAATCAGGCGAGCTCCGTGCTGGACGTTTTACGCATGAAGCTCTCGGCGCTGAACGTCGAGGAACTCTGCGGCGAGCAGATACAAGGCTTGCAGAAAAGCGCAAAGGGCTACGAGATCTACACCGCTGAGGGGCGCATCTGCGCCGAGAAGGTCGTGATCGCGACGGGCGGGCGCTCGGACTACGCAGGGCGCGAGAGCGGGAGCAGAGAGCTTCTCCGCATGCTCGGGCTGAGCACCGTAAAGGCGACGCCCTCCCTCTCCCCCGTGAAGGTGAAAAGCGAGGTCACGCGCTCCCTCAAGGGCGTTCGCGCACTGGCAAGGGTCAGCCTGATACAGAACGGTCAGACTGTGCGCTCGGAGCGCGGCGAGTTGCAGTTTGCCGAGGGCGCGCTCTCGGGCATCTGCGTATTCAACCTCTCGCGGGAGGCGAACCGTCTGGGCGGCGAGATCGCCGTAAATCTGCTCCCCGATTATGATGAAAATACCGTTATGAAAGAACTGACAGCCCGCGTGCAGAGGACTTGTGCCGCGCAGGAGATCTTCATCGGCATGTTCCACAAGGCGGTCGGGCTGGCGCTCCTGAAAGCGAGCGGGATCAAGCCGTCAACACTGTGCAAAGATATTTCCGATAAAGAAATAAAGAGTCTTTCCCGCCATATCACCGACTGGCGCTTCCCCTGTGAGATCAACCGGGATTTCCGGAAGGCGCAGGTCACGGCGGGCGGCGTAAGTCTCAGCGAGATTGACCCGCATACCTTTGAATCGAGAAAGCACAAGGGGCTGTACCTGATCGGCGAGGCGCTGGATATCGACGGCGACTGCGGCGGCTACAACCTGCAGTTCGCCTTTGCGAGCGGCATGTGCGCGGGAGACAGCCTATGATACGCATCAACAACATCAAGCTCCCCTTGGGCTACACGGATGAGGACATCCGCAGAGCGTGCGCGCGGGAGCTTCGGCTCAACCCGAACGCGATCGGGAAAGCCGCCCTCTACCGCCGTTCCATCGACGCGCGGCACAAGGACGACATCCATTACACCACGAGCGTGGACGTGTACCTCAACGTCAATGAGCAGTCCGCGCTGAATAAAGCGAAAAGCAAGAACGCCGCGATCACTCAGGAGTACCGCTACGAAGCGCTCAAAGCGAAGGATACCGCCAAGCGACCCGTCATCGTCGGCATGGGACCTGCGGGCTTATTCTGTGCGCTGACGCTCATACAAAGCGGCGTCCGCCCCATCATCATCGAGCGCGGCTCCAAGGTCGAGGAACGCACCCGCGCGGTGCAGACCTTCTGGGAATCCGCACAGCTCGACACGGAATGCAACGTGCAGTTCGGCGAGGGCGGCGCGGGCACCTTCTCAGACGGCAAGCTCAACACCGGCACCAAGGACGGCAGGAGCCGCAAGGTACTGATGGAGTTCGCCGCTCACGGCGCGCCTGAAGAGATCCTCTACAACGCCATGCCGCATATCGGCACGGACAAGCTGCGCGGCACGGTGAAGAATATCCGCGAGGAGCTGCTCCGTCTCGGCGCGGATATCTTTTTCGACACCAAGCTGACTAACATCCAAACGCGCGGCGGCGCAGTCTGCGCGGTCGAGGTCGAGCATGAGAACAGCCGCCGCATCATCGAATGTAACGAGCTGGTGCTCGCGATCGGTCACTCCGCGCGGGACACCTTCGAGCTGCTCCATCAGATGGGCGTGCAGATCGTACCCAAGCCCTTCTCCGTAGGCGTTCGCATCGAGCACCTCCGGGAGAAGATCGACCGCTCCCAGTACGGCGCGGCATACAAGAAGCTCCCCGCCTCCTACTATAAGCAGAGCGTACACCTGAAGGACGGCAGAGGGGTCTACACCTTCTGCATGTGTCCCGGCGGCACAGTCGTCGCCGCGGCGAGCGAGAAGGGCGGCGTCGTCACCAACGGCATGAGCGAATTTGCCCGCGACAAGGCGAACTCCAACGCGGCGCTGCTGGTCTCCGTCGCGCCCGAGGATATCCCCGGCGAGCATGCGCTCAGGGGCGTGGAATTCCAGAGAGAGCTGGAGAGAAAAGCATTTCAGAAGGGCGGCGAGAGCTATCGTGCGCCGATCCAGAAGGTCGGCGACTTCCTGCTCAGGCAGAAAAGCACAGGCTTCGGCGAGGTTCTCCCGAGCTATCGACCGGGTACGGAATTTGCGAACCTCGATGATATTTTACCGTCATTCGTGACGGATTCCATGCGCGAGGCGCTCCCGATGATCGACCGCAGACTGCACGGCTTTGACCACCCCGACGCGCTGATGACCGGCGTGGAGAGCCGCAGTTCCTCCCCCGTCCGTATCGTGCGGGATGAGGACTTACAGAGCGTGAGCGTTAAGGGGCTGTACCCCTGCGGCGAGGGCGCAGGCTACGCGGGCGGCATCGTCTCCGCCGCGGTAGACGGCATCAAGGTCGCCGAGAAAATCATTCTTTCATAGAAATATAAATGTTAAAGGCTCCCAACCGGGCAATATCATTAAGTTAGGCAGAGGCTCCCTTTGGTAAAGGGAGCTGTCGGCGTTAGCCGACTGAGGGATTGTATCAATTGACCGAGCGTCAGCGAGATACATTTCTTAACTTAATGAGTGGCGGATGGAGTAGATCAGGCACTCCTTCACCGGCAGTCCGAGACATTCCTCCAGTGCGCTCTTGTACAGCAGGAGCTGGGCGGAATAACGCTCTGCGAGCGTCTGCGGTTCCTTCACGCGGTCGGTCTTGTAGTCGACGATCACCAGCTCGCCGTTCTCCACAAAAGCGAGGTCGACCGCGCCCTGTAAGATGATCGGCTCATCCGTAAAGCGCTCGTCCACGTCGGGATCGACGGTTTTTGCGGGGATCTTCACGTTGAAGCGATATTCCTTGTAGACCGCCTCCGCATCCAGACAGCGGGTCACGAGCTCACTGTGGATGAAGGCTTTCGCGCGTTCGATATCCACGCTCTCCGCCTGCGCCTGCGTCAGATAGCCGTCCTCAGTCAATCCACTAAGCTGGGCGGCGATATCTTCGCGCGCCTGAGCAAAGTCCGCAAACTGCATGAACGCATGGAGCGCGGTGCCCTTCTCGGCGGCGTTGAGCTTCTCTTCACTGAGGAAGGCGGGTCGGTCAAGGTGGCGGTCGTAGCTCTTCTCGGCGAAACGGTGGGCGAGGTCCGACGCCGCGACCTTCACCGGCAAGCCCTGTAAGCCTTCATACGGATAGACGAAGTCCGCGTGCCGCTCCAGTTCATCGAGGATTGCGGGATCGGGCTTGATCTCAGAAACGATATGTACTGTCTCCCCTTCCCCGTCGTCGAAGGACTCGGTCACGACCGTGCAGGTCATGTCAAAGGACTTCTCCGGCTCGAAGTCGGCTTCTGCGTTCGCGAAGTCGCGCAGGGGCTGACCGTCCGGGTGCAGCAGGGCGCACATGGTCATCCAGTCGGACAGCGAGATCGCAGAACGCACCACGAAGGGCGAGATCTTCCGCTGACCGGAGAGCTTCTGGGCGATGTTGCCGATATACTTCTGAGCACCCTGTCGCGGGGTGGCGAGCATGATCAGCTTCTGCTTCGCGCGGGTCATGGCGACATAGAGGACGCGGAGCTCCTCGCTCATCTCGTCGCGGGTGATCTCCATCGCAAGCGCCGTGCGCGGGAGGGTGTTGTAGCTCGCCTGCAGGACAGGGTCGTGCCGCTTCTGGGCGTAGCCCCACTTGGAGTGCAGGAGCACCGCCTTGGTGGAATCCGTAACAAAGCGGCGGGCGGTGTTCGCGATGAAGCAGATCGGGAATTCCAGTCCTTTTGAGGAATGGACGGTCATCAGCTCCACGCCCGCGTCCGCGCCGCCCTCGCGGGAGGCGGAGGGCAGGTCGGAGCCGTCCTCGGTCAGGCGGTCAAGATAATTCACGAACGCCGAGAGCCCGCGCCGCGTGTTCTGCTCAAAGCTGCGGGCATAATCGAGCAGCAGGCGCAGGTTGCCCTCCGCAACGCCCGAGCTGTCGGACGCACAGAGGATCGGCAGCAGCGACGAGCGCTCATAGATCACGGTGATCAGCTTATACAGCGGCATCGTCGCGGACAGCCCGCGGTAGTAGGCGAGCTCTCTCAGGAAATGCTGCGACTTCTTGTTCCCGCTCTCAGCGTCCACGGTCACGGCGGCAAAGAGGGAGCTTCTGCGCGAGCCGATGCGGATGCGCGCGAGGTCGTCCTCATCGAAGCCGAACACCGGGCACATCAGCACGGACAGGAGCGGGATATCCAGCGCGGGATTGTTGATGATACGCAGGAGATTCACGGTCAGCATGACCTCCCGCGCACCGAGGAAGCCCGCAGAGCTCTCGGAATGGGCGTGGATGCCGTACTGCTCAAAAACCTCGCGGTAGACGGCGCCATAGGACGAGAGATTACGCATCAGCACGGCGAAATCGCCGAAGCCCGCCTCGCGGTAGAACTCTACGCCGTTCTGTCTGTCCTTCACCTGATAGCCGTCGGCGACCAGCGCATGGATGCGCTCGGCGATGAACCGTGCCTCGGCGATCGCAGCGTCCGCCTCGCCCATGCTCTCCTTGTCGAGCACATGGAACTCTACGGCGGGAGCCTCCTGCTCGCGGTAGGGCGCGGCGGCATAGAGGCGCTCTTCCTCGTTGTAGTCGATGTCGCCCACGGCGGGTGACATCAGCTTTTCAAAGAAGAAGTTCACCGCGGCAAGGACGTTTTTATCGCTTCTATAATTCTGCTCAAGAATTATTTTTGCAGGGAAGATCGGGTTATCACGGTTATATAAGGTGGCATTATTTTTTCTTTTAAGGAATAATTCGGGCATCGCCTGACGGAAGCCGTAGATGCTCTGCTTCACGTCGCCGACGACAAAGAGATTCTCCTCGTTCCTCGAAATGGTCTTGAAGATCGTGTCCTGCACCTCGTTCGCGTCCTGATACTCGTCCACCATGATGTAGTCAAAGCGGTTCGATATCTCAGCGGCGAGCGCGGTCGGCTCGAGCGTCTCGCCGTCGATGACCAGCTCGAGTACCCAATGCTCGATATCCGCGTAATCGGCGACGTTATGCTCCTTCTTCAAGGCGGCATAGGTCTCGCCGAAGAGGTTCACGGCGCGGAAGAGCTGCTCCGCGTAGTCCTTCAACAGCTCGATATCGTACAGGCACATGGAAGCGTCCTGCGCGTAGAGCTTCTGCAACGTCTCAACGGTAGAGACGAGGACGTCGCGCGCGGAGGACGCGGCGAGCTTCAAGGGATTGTCCTTGTAGCCGCGCGGGGTGCTCAGACGGCCTTTGTCAAAGGACAGGAGCGTCGCTCTCAGGCTGTCCCAGCCTTTCTCCGCATCCGCACGAAGCCGATCAAGGAAGGTACGATAGCCTTCAAACAGCGGCGCGATCTTCTCAGAGAGCTTCTCGTCGAGAGCGACAGCGTCAGCGCCGCGGTCGCACAGCGTGTCCATGTAATCGAGCGCCTCGGCGGTATACTCGCCGACGATGCGCCCCCAGACGGAGTCGGAAACGTCGCGGAAATCGGTATAGTAAGAGAGCTTCTCCGCCATCCAGCGGTTCGGGAAGGGATGGGAGCGGAGGAAGTCGTAGAGCTTGTAGATGTTGTCCTCCAGACGGCTGTCGTCGCGCGCCGTCGCGAAGGTCTCCACCAGGCGATGAAAGCGCTCGTCGCCCTCGGTATACAGCTCATCGAGGGTGAGCTTCATCGCGTCCGCACGCAGGACGCTCAGCTCGCCGGCGTCTGCGATGCGGATGCCGCGGTCGATATCGAGCTGATAGAAGAATTCGCGGCACAGCGACATACAGAAGGAATCGACGGTGGAGATATGCGCCTTGGATAGAAGCCGCTGCTGACGGAGCAGGAAGGCGTTGTCCGGGTCGCGCCGCACGCACTCGGTGAGGGCGTTTTTCAGGCGTTCCTTGAGCTCAGCCGCCGCCTTGCGGGTATAGGTCACGACGAGAAGGCGGTCGGCGTTCACGCCGTGTTCGATATCGGTGATCAGGCGCACGACGCGCTCGACGAGGACGGTCGTTTTGCCCGAGCCTGCCGCTGCGGAGACGATGATCGAGCCGCCGCGCGCGGTGATCGCGTCAAGCTGGTTTTTGCTGAATTCAGGCATTGTCCTCCCCCTCTCTCATGAATCGTGCGAATACTTCCTCGGGGCTGAGCTTCTCCGCCTCTCTTGCGGGGTCGTCCTCCTCGCGCAGGCAGACCGACTGATACGGACAGTAGGCACAGCCGTCGTAGCTCTCGCCCTTCAAGGGGAGGGCGGCAACGTCGCCCGCATAGAGATTCTCCGCCATCAAACGGATCAAAGCGTCGATCTGTCGGAAGATCGCGCCGAGTTCTTCAATAGTCGCGAGACTTCCCGCAGAAGCGGAGGGCGTACCGTCCTTGAGCTTCACGGGGATGAAGGTGCCCTTGCCGTCGTGCTCCATGTGCATGACAACCTCGGCGTCGTTGAGGATCACGCCCTTCATGCGGTACTTTTTGAGCACCTCGGCGCGGATCTCCTCCTCCGTCGAATCGGGATCGGCGGAAACGTTCGGCGAGACGGCGGGCATATACAGAACGCCCGCAGGCGTGATCTCGCCGTAGCGCTCGGAGCCGTTCTTCTCGATCGCATAGAGGTACAAAAACATCTGGAGATTCAGCCCGTAGACGAGATCATTCACGCTGAATTCCTTGGTGCCGGTCTTATAGTCCACGACGCGCAGATAGCGCTTGCCGTCCGCGTCGCAGGTGTCCACGCGGTCGACGCTCCCGCGCACGGTCAGGCTCAGCCCGTCGTCGAGCGCCATCGTGTAGGCGGGGATGTCCTCGCCCACGCCCAGCTCAAAGTCCGTCGGGATAAAGTCGCTCTCCCGAAGCTCACTGAGCATATGTAAGATCAGGCGGGAGGAGGCGGTCTTGATCCGCATTAAGAGATAGAGAAAGCGTTTGCTCTTGTTCTCCGTGCCGCCGAAATGGGTCTCTACATAGGAATCGACCAGCTCCTCAACGATCTCCGTGACCTGCTCGCTGTCCATCGCGAGATACTGCTCACGCGGATAGGAGCCGAAGAACTGCTCAAAGATATAGTGCATGAGGGTGCCGTACTCGAGCGCGTCCACTGCGGCGCGGCGGCGCTCGCGAACCCTGAGTCCGTACTCGCAGAAATAGCGGAAGGCGCATTTATGGTACACGTCGATGCGGGTGGAGGACAGCCCCATCTCCTCGCCGAAGAGCTGTCTCGGCAGGTCGGGCTGTTCCATGCGGCGAGGACGGCGGCGCAGAACGTCGTCGACCGCCGTGAGGATATCGGCGTAGTCTCCGTCCTCATGAAAGTAACTTTTCAGCGCCGCGACAGCGGGACTGCTCCCGCGATAGTGCGCGATCAGGTAATCGAAGGCGGCACGCTTCGAGCGCAGGCGTTCTTCGACGGGCACTTCATCAAAGCTGTATAAGCGCAGGTTCGGCAGGCTCGCGGTCAGCTCGCCGATCATATCTGAGGGAGAGAGCGCCTCGCCGCGCATATCGGCGTTGCTCCAGCTGACGAAAAGGCGTTCCTCAGCGGCGGTGAGAGCGGAATAGGCGTAGTAGCGTTCGGTCGCCATCAGCTCCTCGATGCTGTCGGAGAGGGAGAGGTGCAGCTCCTCCTTCAAGCGCACGCGCTCGTCGTCCGTGAACACGCCCGCCTCCACAGGGGTATGCGGGAACTCGCCCTCCACCGCGCCGATCAGGAACACGACCTTCTTGTCCGCGATCAAACTGCGGTCGGCGGTGGAGATATCCACCTCGTCCAAGCCGCGCGGGATGTTGGCGATCTCCGAAGAAGCAAAGTTGGTATAGAGAAGCTCCGAGAAGCGGCGCGGGCTGATCGCATGATCGCCGATGACGGCGACGGTCTTGTCGAGGATGCCGCACAGCACGTTCCACAGACGCACGAGGTCGGCGGCGAGGTCAGTCTCACCGACCGTCTCCAGCGTGTCGCAGAGCTTGTTGATGTTCTTGTCGCAGTTGAGCGCGTACAACAGCTTCATCAGGGCGCGGGCGATCCCTCTGCCGTCGGTGTCCTTCACGGCACGGCTGAAATCGCGCAGCTTGCCGATGATATCCGCGCGGAGCCGCTCGATCTGCGCGAGCCGCTTCTCCTGCGCCTTGGTCATTTCATCCGCAAAACCGTCGGGCGGAGACGTGAACGGCTCGAAGAAGCCGCGTCCGCTGACGTCCCATATGTATAGATAGTTCTCAAAGTCCGCGATCCGCTCCACGTCATAGGAGCACAGTCCCGTTTTCAGGAGGGCGAGCACGCTCTCGCGCTCGAAGCCGCGGTTGACGATCTCAAAGGCGGCGGTGACGAGCCGCACCAAGGGGGACGCGTCGATATTCTGCGGCTTGTCCATGAAATAGCGGATGCCGTACTTGTCGAAGATCGTATCGAGAATGCCTCGGTAAGCGTCGATACTGCGGGCGATCACGGCGATATCCCGATAGCGGCAGCCTTCCTCGATCAGCTTGCGGATGCTGCGCGCTACATAGTCGCACTCGTCGTAGATACCCGACGCGCGGTAAAGCTCGATCGCGGAACATTCGCCGTCAAACGGCTCCTTACGCAGGCGGTAGGCGTTGCACTCCAAAGCGCGGAGTTCATCATTCGCAAAACGCATCGGTTCATTCAGGATCACGTTGGGCGCGATTTCCTCGCCCATCTCCTGCGCCATGCGGGTCAGGCGGGAGCGGGTGCGGCGCGGCACGAAGAACAGACTGCCGTCGAGGTTGTCGTCCGTCAGAGCGACGAGCATATCGCGGCTCCGGCGCATCAATCTCTCGACGACCTCATACTCCTGCGACGTGAAGCCGTAGAAGGAATCGAGCGCGACCGTATAGTCCGCGAAGAGCGGATGATCGGTCAGCAGCTCGGCGACCTTCGTCAGCGAATCGAGCGGGTCCATGTAGCTCTTCTCCATGATCGCGTCATAGGCGGCATAGACGGCGGCGGTGTCGCGCAGCTTGCCACGCAGAGTCTCGTCATCGGTCTCGTCAGCCGCTGAGAGAAGATCGTCGGGAGAGAGGGCGCACTTCTTATACTCCTTGACGGCGCTGAGCATCAGCTCGCGCATATCGTTCATGCCGGAGCGCTTGTCGAACACGGTCAGGCTGTCCGCGACCTGCTCGAGCGCGAGGTTCATCACCAGATGGCGCACGCCGTCGTCCGCGAACTGTGAGAAGCGGTTGCCGGTGCGCTCAAACACATAGTCGCTCAAGCGCGAGAAGCCCAGCACCAAAATGCGCCGGGAAACAGCGGGCCCGAGCAGCTCCAGAAAGGCGGTCTCCGTCTCAAAGCTGATCTGGTCGGGCACGAGGAAAAGGAGCTTTTCCTCTCCCTTCTGCGCGAGGTCGGCGAAGTGCCGCCGCAGATAATCGGTTTTTCCAAAGCCGGAACGGCCGAGGATAAAATGTAACATTGCTTCACCTTCTTATAAGGATTGTCAGCATAAGCATATCACAATAGATGGTTCAAAATAGGGTCATCCGCAAAACCACGCGCGAATGTCCTCGAACACCTCCACCAGCTTGAACCGCAGGTCAAGGCGGTCGGCGGTCACGACGCTGTACTCGCCGTCGTCGAGTCGCTCCTGCATCTCGGACTGAGCGCACGCGCCGACGCAGAGGGATGGGTACATCACGCACCACCAGTTCTGCCCCTCTCCTTCGCCGATGGTCAGGCGCAGAGCGTCATATTCGCCCGCGGGCATGGTGAAGTCCTCGTAGTATCGGGTGTCAAAGCGCATGCGGGCAAGCTCCGCGCGGACTGGATAGGTACAGCCGTGAGCGCGGACCTCCTGCTCGGCGGCTTTTTTGATTTGCGGGAGCACGGCGCGGGTCACGGCGAGCGCATCATCCTTGTCGGCGCAGTCCGCATAATAGCGGGAGCACTCGGAGAGGACGCGGTCGCGGACAGCGAGCTTTAAGCTCTGGTCGGCGGCGGAATCGGAATTCGCGCGGATATGGACGCGGAGAACGTCATCGTATAATTCCTCACAGGAATGAAAAAACGGCAGCGTCAGCGCCATCCCGGCCAGCAGAAGCGCAAGCATGAAAAAGTGGACATATTTCTTCAAAAGAATTACCTGCCTTTGATAAAAGTTCACCTATATCATTGGCAGGTATTTTTTCGTTTATGCAACTCGAGGGCGGTTTTCGGTCGGATACGTTGATTGTAGGGCGGGAGCAAGCCCCCGCCCTACAGATGATCTCCAAAGGGAGCCTGATTACCGCTACACGATGCAGCAGCCCTCTTTGACGGGCTTTGTAAGGAACACCTTATGATATTTCTCTTGCAGGAGATCAACGCATTTCTGCGCCTTCTTCTCATCGAGGAAGATACCGTAGACGGCTGAGCCCGAGCCGCTCATGGAGGAGCCCAGCGCCTTGCAGGACTGCATCGTGCGCTTGATCTCGTTGATCTCAGGCAACTCCAGGACCTGCTCGAACTCGTTGTACAGGCAGTTGGACAGCCCGCGAATATCGCGGCTGTAGAGCCGCTTGATCAGCTCGTCGGTGTAGAGGAAGCCCTTCGGCGGGCGGGCGTCGCACGCGGCGTAGGCGGCGGCGGTGGAGACGTTCAGCTCCGGCTTGCACAGCACGATGAAGCATCGCGGCAGGGCGTGGAGCTTCTTCAGCGTCGTACCCGTCCCGGTGGCGAGCATCGTCCCGCCCAATAGACAGAACGGAACGTCCGAGCCGAAGCGGGAGCAGATCTCCGCCATTTCCTCCGTTTTCAGATGCGTTTCATGCAGATAATTCAGCGCGAGCACAACAGCCGCGCCGTCGGACGAACCGCCTGCTAAGCCCGCCTGGGTGGGAATCACCTTGTCGATCCCGATCCTCAACGGCTTCGGCTTCACCTTTGTCGTCAGATAGAAGGCGCGCGCCGCCTTGCAGACGATGTTGCTCTCGTCCGTCGGCACCTGCGGGTACGCCGGGCAGGAGACCTCGATCCCCTCTCCCTCGCCGTCGAGCGTCTCGACCGTCACGGTATCGTATAGGGATACCGTCTGCATCACCATCGCGACGTCGTGGTAGCCGTCGGGACGTCTGCCGACGATATCGAGGGTGAGGTTGATCTTTGCGGGCGCTTTAACGGTTACTTTCATCTTTCAGTTCCTTCAAAAACTCGCGGATCAGCTCCATCGCACGGGTGAGGTGCTTGATGGAGTAAGAATAGCTCAATCGCGCGTAGCCCTCGCCGCAGTCGCCGAACGCGGAACCGGGAACGAGCGCAACGTGCTTGCTCTGGAGCAGTCGGGTGCAGAATTCCTCGCTCGACAGCCCGGTGCTCTTGATGCACGGGAAGCAGTAGAATGCGCCCTCGGGGTTAAAGCAGGTCAAGCCCATATCGTTGAGCGAGCCGACGACGAAACGGCGGCGCATATCATACTCATTACGCATGGCTTCGATATCGCTGTCACCGTTTCTCAGCGCTTCGATCGCGGCATACTGCGCGGTCGTGGGCGCGGACATGATGCAGAACTGGTGGAGCTTCACCATCATGGCGATGATCGGCTCGGGACCCAGGGCGTAGCCGAGACGCCAGCCGGTCATGGCGTAGGACTTGGAGAAGCCGTTGATTACGACGGTGCGCTCCTGCATGCCGTCGAGCGACGCGACGGAAACATGCTGTTTGCCGCCGTAGGTCAGCTCGGAGTAGATCTCATCGGAGAGCACCATCAGGTCGTGCTTCTTCACGACCTCGGCGATGGCTTCCAGCTCCTCCTTCTCCAAGATCGCGCCGGTGGGGTTGTTCGGGTATGGCAGGATCAAAAGCTTGGTGCGGTCGGTGATCTTCTCCTCGATCTGGGCTGCGGTCAGGCGGAAGTTATCCTCCACCTTCGTCTCGATCAGCACGGGAGTCGCGCCCGCCATGATCGTCAGCGGCTCATAGCAGACGAAGGACGGCTGCGGGAGCAGCACCTCGTCGCCGCGTGTGACGAGACAGCGCAACGCGATGTCGATGGCTTCGCTGCCGCCGACGGTGACCACGCACTCATGGAGCGGGTCGTATGTAAGGTTGTATTTTCTTTTATAGAATTTTACAATCTCCGAACACAGCTCCTTGAAGCCGCGGTTCGGCGTATACCACGTCTTGCCCTTCTCCAGAGAGGCGATGCCCGCCTCGCGGACGTGCCACGGGGTCTGGAAATCCGGCTCGCCGACCGAGAGTGAGATGACGTGATCCATCTCGTTGACGATGTCGAAGAAGCGCCGGATGCCGGAGGGCTTCACGGTGCTGATCGACTTCGCGATCTTATCGGTATAATCCATCAGATGACCATTTCCCTTCCGTCTTTTTTCGTGTCTACAAGAGAAACGCCGTTCTCCTTATAGCGCTTGAGCATGAAATGGGTCGCGGTAGCGAGGATGCCCTCCATCGCGGCGAGGTGCTTCGCGACAAAGGCGGAGACGTCCTGGATGGTCTTGCCCTTGACGGTGAGGAGCAGGTCATAGGCGCCCGCCATGAGGTAGACGGACTCGACCTGATCATAGGCGAGGATGCGCTCGGCGATATCATCGAAGCCCTTCTGGAGCTGGGGAGCGACCTTGAGCTCGATCATCGCCATCACGCCGGAGTCCGGAACCTCATCCCAGTTGACGACCGCGCGATAGCCGCGGATCACGCCGCTGTTCTCGTATTCCTTGATCTGTGCCGCGATATAATCCTCCGGCTCGCCGAGCATGAGGGCGAGCTGTTCGGTGGAGAGAGAAGAATTTTCGCTGAGTAACTGTAAGAGTTTATCCATATTTTTCATACCTTTCTATGTTAGTTATCATATGTAAATTGTAGGGACGAGCATTGCTCGTCCGTAGTCCTAATGGGCTCTGATGATTCGTCAAACCGCAGATAGTAGTGAAACGTTGCTGTCGGCGGACGACCAATGGTCGTCCCTACATGGTTATGCCATATTATGTCGCCTGAAAGGCGGGGACGGTACCGACCGAGAGGTGGTCGAGACAGGCGGCGGTCGCGATGCAGAAGAGCTCGCGCTCGGGCTGGTTCAGCTCAAGTCCGACGGTGCCTTTGGCAAAATCCTTGCCGACCACGCAGACAACGGAGTTGTCCGCGTCGAGGATGGAGTAGGAGCCCATCAGCACGTCTCCGCGCAGGAAGAAGCTGATGCCGCTCAGCCGCACGGCGGCTCGTCCCGAACCGACGGCGATATTCAGCCGCATGCTCTCCCTTCCGGTGCTGATGCTGTACACACACAGTGAGGAGAAGCCCAGTCCGCGAATGCGGCAGACCGTCTCGCCCGACGGCGTGCGGAGCTTCATGCTTTCGCCGGAGGGGTTGCGCTTGCCGCTGACGGTATATCTGAGACCGCCCTTCTCATCATAGATCTGATAGCGGGAATCGAGAGAGGAGCAGTCGCGCTGTAAATAGAGTTTCATTTTCATCACCACTCCTAGTATGGGCAGGAAATGGAAATATATGATAGCGGTTAGTATAACGTTTTTCGGAAGGTGCGCCCGAAGAGGACGAAGGTGCCGAGGGTGCGGTCGGGCTCGTATTTGACCAAAAAACAGCTCGTGTAGCCGAGGATCAGCCAGAAGAACAGCACCATGAAATTGACGTTGAACAAAAGACCGACCTCGATGAAGGAATAGATCGCATAGGCGCAGAGGAAGGAATACATGCACGGCAGGACGCTCTCTTTGAGGCTGTCGTCGCGGAAAACGTGCATGGTAATGTGCTTGAAGAACCGCAGTCCAAAGATGCAGAACAGCACCAGCCCGACAACGCCCGAGCAGATCAGGATCGTGATGTAGCCGTTGTGGAAGTCCGTGAGGATGGGCGCGAGGATCCCGTAGCTCTTTGAGAAGCGGATGCCGTCCTCGAACATGCGGTTGCCGTATTCATAAATATTGCCCTTGCCGATGCCGAGGATGGGATGCTTTAAAAACATCTTCGCCGCCTGCTCCCAGAGCTTGAAACGCCCGGAGTCGAGGTTCTTGTTCTCATGCTCGAAGGTGACGATTGCCTCTTCCTCGACGATCATCTCCGTGATCCCATTGGAGATCACCATAGGATTCGCAGACTTCATGATCTGGACGAAGCCCGCCTGTGTGATATTTCTTACAAAGAATAATGAAGCGATGATGACCACGCCCGCCAGGAGACACGCCGCGGATTTCGTGACGATCTGGCGCAGGGTGAAGCGGCTCTCGGAGCCGAACATTTTGTAGATAACGAAAAAGACCGCGTAGCCGATCATCAGCACCATCGCGCCGTTGGAGTCGCAAAGGAGCAGGGAGATCGCGTTCACCGCGACGCACGAGCCGATCCAGATACGGCTGACGCGCTCTCTGCCGGAGATCGCGATAAAGTCCTTTTTCAACAGCATGTGGGAGCAGAAGATGCCCACGACGGCGATAAAGCCCGTCTGGTTGGGGTTGATGAACATGCCGTCGAAGCGGTTGTCGAATACGATGAACTTCTGCCACAGCACCTCAAAGCTGATCTCCGCCATCAGGAACACCAGACCCGCGATACCGAGCACGGTGGTGGTGTAAACGATGAACTTGCAGACCGAGTACAGCTCGCGGCGGAAGTTGAGATGCTTCTCCGTATGGACGGAGTAGAAAATAAAGAAGCACATCGCCACATGGAGCACCATGATCAGGTTGTAGACGTTGTACAGGACGGAATCGGCGAGGTGGATCGTGACGGTCACGAGAGAGGTCACGACGAAGCCGAGCAGCCACGCGCCGTAGCGCGTTTTCAGCACGGTATGGTGCTTGACCTCATTATACACCAGCAGGAACAAGCCCCACAGAAAGAGGAAGATCAGGACAACATACGCGGGAATGAGCACAAAGGAAATATTCCCGCAGAAAAGGCAGATAATATAACTGCGCCGGAACAGCGAGGTATCCAGCAGCGTTTTCTTCAACTTACTCATAGCGTCCTCTTACGAAAACACATGCTTCACGGTGGAGAGCATGAGCCGGATATCGCGGCGAATGCCGAAATGCGAGAGGTACTCAAGGTTATACGCCATCTTCTCGGGCAGGATCTTCTCCACATACACGCGGTCGACCTCGTCGGGATCGCTGATCTCGCCGATGATCTTATCCTCGTCCTTATAGCGGATGGACGCGAGCGAGGTGATGCCCGCGGGCATGAGAAGCGTCGCCATCATCTCGGGGGTGTAGCAGTTGACGTACTTGACGACCTCGGGGCGCGTGCCGACGAAGCTCATCTTTCCCGACAGGACGTGGAACACCTGCGGCAGCTCGTCGAGGCGGAGCTTCCTCAGCTTTGCGCCGACGCCCGTGATACGCGCGTCATGATCGGAGGTCACGAGCGCGCCCGCCTGATCTGCGCCGACGGTCATGGTGCGGAACTTCCAGATGCGGAAGGTCTTGTTGTATTTGGTGACGCGCTCCTGCTTATACAGGACGGGACCCTTCGACCCCAGCTTGATCATCACCGCGATCACCGCCATCGGGATCAAAAGAAGGATCAGCATCAAGAGCGCGAGGACGATATCCGTCACGCGCTTGAAGAAAAGGCTGAAGCGCTTTTTGTCGAGGATATCGTAGTATTCTTTGACCTGTGGAACACGAAGTTCAACCGGTAATTTTTCAAACGGTAACAGAAGCATACTTCCTCCTGCTGACAATAACTTAGAACCAGCATATGCGCCGAAAAACGCACTTATGCAAAATAAGCCAATAATCATGTTTATTATACTATATATACGGTTTTTTTTCAATATTTTCGCGAAAAATACTATTTTGTGAAATATTGTGAAATCCTCTTGACTTCAAGCCGTTCTGATAGTAAAATATAAACAAAGAACAACAGCGGCTGAGGTCGCCGCATCAGCGAAATGGATCTCACCTGAATTTAGGAGTGTTACCGATGGACAATGAATACAAGCCCGACCTGATCACTCTGGTCGATGAAGATAACGTAGAGCATAACTTTGAGATCCTCGACACCATCGAGAACGAGAAGGGCGTGTTCTACGCACTCTACCCCATCTTTGACAGCGCCGAGGAATCCGTGGAGGACAGCGGCGAGTACTACATCATGGAGGTCATCGAGGAGGATGGCGAGGAGCAGCTCGCCGAGGTCGAGGACGACGCGCTTTTGGATGAGCTTTCCGCGATCTTTGAACAGCATTTTGAAGAGATGTTCGACGACGGAGAGGAAGAATAAGACCTTGTTCCCGACGTCATTGCGAGCCCTTTAGGGCGTGGCAATCCCGGCAGTGGCGCTTAGCCAATCGCAGGATGTGCCTGCTCTTGGAGCGCTGTTGCATGGGAGTTGTTAGCCAAATCAAAGATTTGGACAACTCCTCAACAAAAAGGAGCAGGACGTTTATTTCATCGTCATTTATCAATACTGCTAACCAAGTCCACATCCTGCCTGACCCGCGTATCGGTCGCAAATAACCCTACAACCCTTAAATCGGGAGCTTAGCTCCTTCGGCGGTGTGCAGACCTCCCATCCGTATGGACGAAGGGAGCCTAAAGCCGCAGGGCGGGCACCCACCTGTCATTCTGTAGGCAGGTTATCTCAAGGCCGTTACGGTCAGGCGGGATACCTTTTATAAATAATAGAGAATAGAGAATAACGAATAAATAAAAATAATGGGCGGATCAAACCGCCCATTTCTTTTAGGAGAAAGATATGAAGATTTCCGTTCTTGGCTGCGGCCGCTGGGGCAGCTGCATCGCGTGGTATCTCGACCGCATCGGTCACGAGGTATATTCCTGCGGTCTGGAGAGCGCTCCCGAGCTGCAACAGCTTTTGACCACGCATCAAAACGACTACCTCACCTTCCCCGAGAGCATCACCGTCACTTTTGACCACAAGCGCGCCATCGAGCGCGCCGAGGTGATCGTGATCTCCATTTCCTCACAGCACCTGCGTGATTACATGAAGACCATCACGCAGTATGACCTTGACGGCAAGGTGATCGTCCTGTGCATGAAGGGCATCGAGGAAAGCACCGGCAAGCGGCTCACCCAGGTCGTCGGCGATTTTGTGGACACAGAGAAAACGCCCGTCGCGGTATGGGTCGGCCCCGGTCACCCGCAGGACTACGTCAAGGGCGTGCCGAACTGCATGGTCATCGACAGCGAGAACGAGGAAGTCAAGGAGAAGCTCGTCCGTAGCTTCAACAGCGAGCTGATCCGCTTTTATCTGGGTACCGACCTGATCGGCTCGGAGATCGGCGCGGCAGCGAAGAACGTCATCGGCATCGCGGCAGGCATGCTCGACGGCGCCGGCTACACCTCCATCAAGGGCGCGCTCATGGCACGCGGCACGCGCGAGGTCGCGCGGCTGATCCAGGCGGCAGGCGGAAACGAGCTCTCCGCCTACGGGCTGTGTCACTTAGGCGACTACGAGGCGACGCTCTTCTCCGCGTGGAGCCACAACCGCCGCTATGGCGAGCAGTACATCAAGGGCGAACGCTTTGAAAAGCTCGCGGAGGGCGTCATGACCAGTAAGGCGATGGTACGGCTTGCCAAACAGCTCGGCGTTGACCTGCCGATCACGACGGCAGTCTACCGCATCCTGTTCGAGAACGGCGACCCGAAGGAGGAGCTCTCCGCCCTCTTCACCCGCTCGATCAAAGAGGAATTTTAATTCCGGCATAGAAAAAAGAGACCGCTTCACGGCGGTCTCTTTCTGCTTTTTTACTGATTCTGCGATGTGGAATACTGGTTTCTCAGGGTGTCGATCTTCTGCTGATCGACCTGGGCGATGTTATACCAGCCCTTCTCCGCCATCTTGTTGAAGATCTCGCCCTGCATCGACAGGGAATCGTCGTAGGCAGAGCTAAAAGCGTTCAGCACATTCGGGTTTGCGGACTCGACCGCGCCGTGCATATACAGCTCGCAGCAGCCCTTCTCGAGCAGCAGAAGATTCTGCATCAGGTTCTTGTCGTCCATCATGGGTCCTCCTTACAGCAGTGAATAAAAGTGGTTGAAGATCTGAGAATGGCGGGTGGCGTAGTTCTCCACACAGGTTCTCAGTGCGGGATCGGAAAGGCTCTGGGCGGTTTCCTTGCACTTCTGCTGAAAATATTGCTCATGACCGAGGGCGTCCTCGATATAGAGCAGTTCTTTGTCTGTCATATCATTACCTCCATTTGCTTTGGTAATGATAGTATGGACAGGACGCAGGAGGTTATTCATTTTAAATTAGGAATTAGGAATGAGGAATTAGGAATGGATGGCGGGACACCCGCACCCGATTTATAGATGGCAGAAAAGTCTGCGATCTCAATAAATAGAATCAAAAATCCGAAGGATTTCCCTCAATTCCTCATTCCTAATTCCTAATTCCTCATTAAAAAAGCGCCCGCTTTTTCAAGCAGGCGCTTTATCATTTATCAGTACATGCCGCCCATATCGGGTGCCGCGGGAGCGGCGGGAGCGGGCTCCTTGATGTCGGCGACCAGGCTCTCGGTGGTAAGGACCATGGAAGCGACGGAAGCCGCGTTCTGCAGAGCGGAGCGGGTGACCTTGGTCGGGTCAACGATACCCGCAGAGATCATGTCGGTATATTCCTCGTCGAGCGCGTTGAAGCCGTAGCCAACCTTGCCCTCGCGCTTGATGTTCTCCACGATGACGGAGCCTTCGAGACCCGCATTCTTCGCGATCTGCTTGACGGGAGCCTCCAGCGCCTTGAGCACGATCTGGACGCCGGTCTTGGTGTCGCCGGTGGTGGTCTCAAGCAGCTTCTCAACCGCTGGGATCGCGTTGATCAGCGCAACGCCGCCGCCTGCGACGATGCCCTCCTCAACAGCCGCCTTGGTCGCGGAGAGAGCGTCCTCGATGCGGAGCTTCTTCTCCTTCATCTCGATCTCGGTAGCCGCGCCGACCTTGATGACAGCCACGCCGCCGGCGAGCTTCGCCAGACGCTCCTGGAGCTTCTCGCGGTCGAATTCAGAGGTAGTATTCTCGATCTGCTGACGGATCTGCGCGACGCGGTTCTTGATCTCGTTCTTGTCGCCCTCGCCGTCAACGATGATGGTGTCTTCCTTGGTGATCTTGACCTGACGCGCACGGCCGAGCTGAGCAAGGGTCGCGTCCTTGAGCTCCAAGCCGAGGTCGGAGGTGATGACGGTACCGCCGGTGAGAATGGCAATATCCTGCAGCATTTCCTTACGTCTGTCGCCAAAGCCCGGAGCCTTGACAGCGACGCAGGTGAAGGTGCCGCGCAGCTTATTCAGAACGAGGGTGGTGAGAGCCTCGCCCTCAACGTCCTCAGCGATGATAACGAGCTTTTTGCCGCTCTGGACGATCTGCTCCAAGAGGGGTAGGATCTCCTGGGTGTTGGAGATCTTCTTATCGGTAATCAGGATGAGCGCATCGTCGATCTCAGCGACCATCTTGTCGGTGTCGGTGACCATGTAGGGCGCGATATAGCCGCGGTCGAACATCATACCCTCGACAACCTCAGAGTAGGTCTCGGCGGTCTTGCTCTCTTCCACGGTGATAACGCCGTCGGTGGAGACCTTCTCCATCGCCTCGGCAATCAGCTTGCCGATATATTCGTCGCCGGAGGAAATGGTCGCGACACGCGCGATATCCTCGGTGCCGGTGATCTTCTGGGAATTCGCGGTGAGGGTCTTGACAGTCTCCTCAACAGCCATCTGGATGCCCTTCTTGAGCACCATCGGGTTTGCGCCCGCGGCGACGTTCTTCATACCCTCGTTGACGAGAGCCTGTGCGAGCAGGGTCGCAGTGGTGGTGCCGTCGCCGGCAACGTCGTTGGTCTTGACGGAGACCTCCTTGACGAGCTGAGCGCCCATGTTCTCAAAAGCGTCGTCGAGCTCGATCTCCTTGGCGATGGTCACGCCGTCGTTGGTGATCAGCGGAGCGCCGAACTTCTTATCCAGGACAACGTTTCTGCCCTTGGGTCCCAATGTGATCTTGACGGTATTGGCGAGCTGGTCAATACCGGACTGGAGCGCCTTGCGGGCGTCCTCGCCGTATGCAATCTGTTTAGCCATAATAAATACCTCCCGAAATTATTCTACGATCGCCAGGATATCGCTCTGGCGCACGATGGTGTACTCCTCGCCGTCGACCTTGACGTCGGTGCCGGCGTACTTGGACGCGATCACCTTGTCGCCGACCTTGACGGTCATGACGACCTCGTTGCCGTCGACCATGCCGCCGGGGCCTACCGCGACAACGTTCGCATACTGGGGCTTCTCCTGCGCCGCGCTGGACAGAACGATGCCGGAAGCGGTGGTCTGCTCCGCGTCGTCGAGCTTGAGTACGACCTTATCGAGTAAGGGTTTGATAGTCATATCTATTCCTCCTTAAAATATAAACAAATCATTTAGCACTCTCAATCCCTGAGTGCTAAATCTATTGTAACCCATATTATTGGAAAAATCAAGGGGTATTTTGCGATTTCATAAAAAGTTAATAATTCGTTGCTAGTCGCTGGTTGCTAGTTGCTAGTCGCCGGTTGCTGGTTGCTAGTCGCCGGTTGCCGGTTGCCGGTCGCTGGTTGCTAGTTGCTAGTCGCCGGTTGCTGGTCGCTGGTCGTTGGTTGTTGTTCTTGTAGGGGACGACGCTTGCGACATCCCGAAACGTTTCCGCCCAACAAACCAGAAACCAGCAACCAGAAACCAGCAACCAATAACAAAAGCCGCCTGATCGCTCAGACGGCTGTGGGTTATTCTGCTTCCGTGGGCTTTGTGCGAAGCTCCACCTGGTTGAGGGCATCGGCGTTGAGCTTGATGCCCAGCTTCTCCATCGTCTCCTTATTGACGAGGTTATTGCAGTCGTGCTTATAGGCGACGCTGAGGGTCGCGGGCGACTGGCCGTTCGCAAGGATGGAGACAGCCATATCCGCGGCGCGGCGTCCGATGGAGTTATAGTTGATGACGCTGGTGGCGAAGGCGCCCTGCTCGAGGGTCGCTTCATCACCGCAGATCACGGGTATCTTATTGGTCTGAGAAAACTCATTGAGCGTGCCGATGTGGGAGCTGAGGAACTTATCCACAGGGATATAGATTGCGTCGCTCTTCGCGTCCTTGATCTTGGTCAGCGCCTGATTGAGGTCGGTCTCGTTGGTCACGGGGTACTGGGTGCAGGTCAGCCCGATCTGCTCCGCTTCCTTGGAGGCGATGATGCCCTGAGAGACGGAGGAGGCGTCGGTGTTGGTGTAGATCGCGGCGATCGACTTCGTGCTCGGGAGAAGCGTGGGGATCAGGTCGATCTGCTCAAAGCAGGGGCCGAGCCGCAGCTTCTCGCTCATGCCATGCGCTCCTTTCGCGTTTTTCAAAAGTATAGCATGCTGCGGCACGGCTGGCAAGCGGCGGGAAAAAACGCTCCCCGGCCTCGGGCGGCTTTTGTTTTTGGCGGAGATGGAGAGATTCGCTTGCATCAGATTTTCCCTTGCGGGAGACGGGAAATCTGATAAAAGTATCGACCAGT
>CACYFH010000022.1 GCA_902773635.1 uncultured Ruminococcus sp.
TTCAGTTGTTCTTTCAGTTCATTAACGGTCATAGTAAACCTCCGGTTTACTGAGGAATTAGGAGTTGGGAATTAGGCATTAGGAATGAATGGCGGACGCTGTCCGTACCTGATTGATAGTAGGAACGGAAACGTTTTGCTCTGAACAATAGGAATCCAAAACGCGAAGCGTTTCCCTGAATTCCTAATTCCTAATTCCTAACTCCTAATTCTTCTCGCTCTCTTCGCGTCGTTTCATGATATCTTCGTATAGTTTCCGCTGGAACTCGTCCGGGTCGAAGGTATCGTTCTCGAGGACGAAGGGCTTTTTGTTCAGCTTCTCCAAAAGCCTGCCGTCTCTTTTGGTGAGTTTGCCCTCTTGCTTGCGGATGACTGCCTTCTTATATTTCGTGTAGCGGATGTCGCGGGCGGCGCGCATGATTCTCTGGTCGGTCTTGCTGTAGGCGGAGGTGGGCATGACGATCGTCTGTCCGATCGCCGCGAACACACCTCCCACGATACGCATGACGGCGCTCTTGGTGCTCACCATCGGTTCCTTGCAGTCGAGATACTCCCGCTCCCGCTCTGTTAAGTTCTCGCTCATAGCTTGCCCAACTGGTCGTAGACGGACTGGATGCGGGCTTTGAGCTTATGGATGCAGTCGGTCTCCTTGGCGTTGCCCTTGACGATGTCCTCCGCCAGCGCGCGGCAGGTAGGCGCGCCACAGGAGCCGCAGTCCAGCCCCGGGAGGTTCTTCTCAATTTCCTCCATCTTCTCCATCATGTCCATCGCTTCAAAGATGTCGTCGGAGAGACGGAAACTGCTCGCGTTGTATTCGAGCTCATTCTCCCAGATCATGCGCTCCATGTCCTCGTCGCGCATGTGGTTGAGGGAAACGGGCATGTACTTGCGGAGATTCTGGATACGCGCTTGCGCGACGTAGGGGTTCTCGACCGCAAGTACACCGCCGACGCAGCCGCCGGAGCAGGCGTTCAGCTCGATGAAATCAATGTCGCGGATGTGCTCGTCCTCCAGCTCCTCGAGGACGCGGATGACGTTCTCGATGCCGTCGGCGGCGAGGTACTTCTCGCCCAGCATCGCGGCGGCTTCACCGCCCGAGGTCGCCCAGCCCACGCCGAGCAGACCCGACTTCGCGATCGGGTCGATGACCTTGAGCTTCTCCATCTTGGAGGTCAGGCTGGGGTAGATCTGAGAGATGGCGATCGCGCCCGAGACAGCGCTCTTCTCGATGGCGTTCGGGGCGTTGATCTCCGTGACCTTCGCGGGACAGGGAGTGATGAAGAACACGCCGATCGCATTGTCATCAAGCCCTGTCATCTTCTTGACCTCGCGGCGCGCCATCCTCGCGGCGACCTCCATCGGCGTGAGGAGCTGCAGCACGTTCTGGCACAGCTCCGGGAAGCGGATCTTGATCAGTCTGACGACAGCGGGACACGCCGAGCTGATGATCGGGCGCTTGAGCTTGCCCTCGCGGATCAGCTTGCGGGTCGCCTCAGAGACGAGCTCCGCGGCTCGGCTGACCTCATAGATGTAGTCGAAGCCTTCTTCTCTGAGCCCGTTGAGCACATAGTCGATGTCGTTGAGATTATTGAATTGACCGAACAAGGCGGGCGCAGGGATCGCCACCTTGACGGAAAACTGCTGGATATCCTCGAGCGGATTGGAGCGTGCGCGCTTGGCGTGATGCGGACAGATGCGAATGCACTCGCCGCAGTCGATACACCTCTCGGAGAGGATGTGCGCCTTGCCGTCACGGATACGGATCGCCTCCGTGGGACAGCGCTTGAGGCAGTTGGTACAGCCGCAGCAAAGCTCCGCGTCCAGCTCGACGGAATGGAAATATTGGTTCATGGTTATGTCCTTTTGAATTAGGAATGAGGAATGAGGAATTAGGAATGAATGGCGGACACTGTCCGCACCTGATTGATAGATGGTCGGAAAAGTCCTGTTCTGATCAATAGGAATCCAAAACGCGAAGCGTTTCCCTCAATTCCTAATTCCTAACTCCTAATTCCTAATTGAATTTACGCTTCCTTGACCTCCACGGTCAGGTAAAGGTCGGTGCCCTTGCCGATCTCGGTCTCGATACGCATGGAATCGGTGTACTTCTTGATGTTGGGCAGACCCATGCCCGCGCCGAAGCCCAGGTTGCGGACGTTGTCGGGCGCAGTGGAATAGCCCTCCTGCATCGCCTTCTCTACGTCGGGAATGCCGGGGCCGTGGTCGGAGAGGAGAACGTCTACATGATCGGGGAAGATGTCCACGTCCACAAAGCCGCCGTCGGCATGGATGACCATGTTGATCTCCGCTTCATACATCGCGATCGCGACCCTGCGGATGGCGTCAGGGTTGTAGCCGAGGGCTTTGAGACGCTTCTTGACGGAGCCGGATGCCTCGCCCGCGCGGGTGAAATCCTCGCCGTTGACGTCGTAGTGCAGATGGATACTGCTCATACCGCCGTACCTCCCGAGAGACCGCCCTCATAGAGCTTGCCGCAGGCGGTGAACATGCGATAGCGCGTCTTGATCAGCGTGATGTCGCGGCTCTGGGCGAGCGCAATGATCCCCTGGTCGGGCATCTTGCCGCGCACGAAGACGATACACGCCATGTCCATCATCTCAGCGGTACGCACGACCTGCGGGTTGACCAGCCCCGTCAGCAGGACGCTCTGATCCTTCACGAACGCCAGCACGTCGCTCATCATGTCGGAGCCGCAGGCAGTCTTGATCTCGGTGTTCAGGTCGCCTTCACAGATGACCTCGCCGTCCAAGATGTCGATGATATCCTTTACAATCATTCTTACCCATCCTTTCAAGATGTTATACAGTTACAATAATCATACCATAAAATCACCGCATTGACAACAGGACAAAAGGGCAAAAGTTCAGGCGGATTGTTGGTAAAAGTGCATAAAGAGTGAGAGATTGGGAATGTGGAGTGAAGAGTTAGGAGTTAGGAGTGAGGAGTTAGGAGTGAGGAGTTAGGAGTGAGGAGTTGAAGAAAACGCTTCGCGTTTTGGATTTCCATTGATAGAATCTATACGTTTCCGTATTTCTACAAATGGGTGTGGACGCAGCCCGCCGCTAACTCCTCACTCTTAACTCCTCACTCCTAACTAAAAAAAGCGCCGAGTTGCCTCGACGCTTTATGATCTGTTCAGTTGATATCGGAGAGGACGGCACAGCCTGCTTTCAGCGATTCCTTCACGTTCAGGATGCGCTGGTTGCGGCTGCCGCGGAAATGGAGCATCAGACTCATTTCCTCTTCGATGAACGGTCCGTCTACCAGCCAGTCGCATTGTTCCAGCAAGGTCCTGAACTCAGGGTGACTGTCAAACATGCCGTATAGCTGTTCAAAGGTGTAGCCTGTATAGCAGAACACGTCTAACCCCATCTGATGTGCTTGCTGTGCCAGCACAGCGAGAGCCTCCGCCTGACAGAAGGGCTCGCCGCCCGAGAGGGTCACGCCCTTTAAGAGCTTATCCTTGGCGGCTTCCTCTAAAACTCTCTCAACGGAGCTCATGTACCCGCCGTCAAAATCCCAGGTGTGCTGATTGTGACAGCCCTTGCAGTGATGCGGACAGCCCTGCACGAACACGGTCATGCGGATGCCGGGACCGTCGACGATGCTCTCACGCACTACGCCCGCAAGGTGCAGAGGGGTTTTGGTTTCCATAGTGATCTCCTTCGTTTGATCGAAATGAATGAGCCTATGCTCAGATCGCCTCGAGCTTTTCCTCCGCGGTGCTCAGGCTGTGCTTGACTCTGTCCTGCACCTCGGCTTTCTTCGCGTTATTGAAGCGGTCGAGGGTACCGACAAGGTAGCCGGTGATGCGGCGGATGCGCTCCACGCCCTTGCCCTCCTTGGTGATCTTTCTGCCGCACTTGGGGCAGTAGTCGCCGATGATGCCGGTGTAGCCGCAGACAGGGTCGCGGTCGACAGGATGGTTGATCGAGCCGTAGCCGATGCCCTCCTCCTTCATGTAGCGAACGACCTGCTCGAAGGCTTCAAGGTTCTCGCTGGGGTCGCCGTCGAGCTCAATGTAGGAGATATGACCCGCGTTGGTCAGCGCGTGGTAGGGAGCTTCGATCTTGATCTTCTCAAAGGCGCTGATCGGATAGTAGACCGGCACATGGAAGGAGTTGGTGTAGTACTCGCGGTCGGTCACGCCCTTGATGATGCCGAAGCGCTTCTTGTCCAGACGGACGAAGCGACCGGACAGACCCTCCGCGGGGGTGGCGAGACAGGTGAAGTTGAGCCCTGTCTCCTCGCCCTTCTTATCGAGCTTTCTGCGGATGAAGGTGACGATCTCGAGACCCAGTCTCTGGGCTTCTTCGGATTCGCCGTGGTGCTTGCCGATCAGGGCGACGAGCGTCTCCGCAAGGCCGATGAAGCCTAAGCTGAGGGTGCCGTGCTTCAGGACCTCGCGCACCTCGTCGTCGATAGAGAGCTTCTCGGAGTCGATCCACACGCCCTGACCCATCAGGAAGGGATAGTTGCGGACGCACTTCTGGCACTGGATCTCAAAGCGTTCGAGAAGCTGCTCGATACCGAGGTCGACCATGCGGTCGAGCTGGTCGAAGAAGAAGTCGATGTTCTTGTTGGCGAGGATCGCCAGGCGCGGCAGGTTGATGGAAGTGAAGCTGAGGTTGCCTCTGCCGTAGGTGATCTCGCGGGAAGGATCGTGGCGGTTGCCGATGACGCGGGTGCGGCAGCCCATGTATGCGATCTCGGTCTCAGGATGACCGGGCTTGTAGTAAGCGAGGTTGTAGGGTGCGTCGATGAAGGCGTAGTTCGGGAAAAGACGCTTCGCCGAAACGCGGAAAGAGAGCTTGAAGAGGTCATAGTTCGGGTCGCCGGGGTTGTAGTTGATGCCCTCCTTGACCTTGAAGATGTGCACGGGGAAGATGGGCGTCTCGCCGTTGCCGAGACCCTTCTCGGTCGCGAGCAGGATGTTTTTGATGACCATTCTGCCCTCAGGGGTGGTGTCGGTGCCGTAGTTGATGGAGGAGAAGGGAACCTGCGCGCCCGCTCTGGAGTGCATGGTGTTGAGGTTGTGGACGACGGCTTCCATCGCCTGGAAGGTGGCGCGGTCGGTCTCCTCGAGCGCGTGCTTCTTCGCGAAACGCTGGAGCTTACCCGCAATCTTCTCGCCGTATTTCTCGGTCAGGAGTTCGAGCTCCTTCGCCTCATAATCTGCGGTGGATTCGAGCTTCGCCATTTCGCCGGTAGCGGCTTCGGCGGCGGCACAGATGGCCTCGATGTTCTCCTTGGCGTTCTCGTCGTCGGCGAGGAGCTCCGCGCCTCTGGAAAGGTTCGCGCGGTAACGCTTGTTGTAGGTCTTGGCAACGCCGGGAGCCATGCTGTAGTCGAAGTTCGGTACGGACTGACCGCCGTGCTGGTCGTTCTGGTTCGACTGGATCGCGATGCAGGCGAGAGCGCCGTAGGTGGAGATGTCGTTCGGCTCACGGATGAAGCCGTGACCGGTGGAGAACCCGCCCTTGAACAGCTTCAAGAGGTCGATCTGACAGCAGGTGGTGGTCAGGGTGAGGAAGTCGAGGTCGTGGATATGGATGTCGCCCTCGCGGTGCGCCTTGGCGTGCTTGGGGTTGAGGATGTACATCTGGTAGAATTCCTTCGCGCCCTCAGAGCCGTATTTGAGCATCGTGCCCATCGCGGTATCGCCGTCGATGTTGGCGTTCTCACGCTTGACGTCGTTGTCCTTCGCGGATTTAAAGGTGAGATCCTCATAGATCTTCATGAGCTTGGTGTTCATCTCGCGGACGCGGGTGCGCTCGGCGCGGTAGAGGATGAACTCCTTCGCGGTGCGGGCGTGGCCGTTCTCGATCAAAATCTTCTCGACGGTGTCCTGAACGTGCTCGACGGTGGGCTTCTCGTTGTCCTCTGCCTCGAGGTACTCCATTACCTTCGCCGCCAGCTTCTCGGCGCTCTCATAGTCGTTGCCGCCGATGGCGTGCGCCGCCTTGTAAATGGCGTTGGTGATTTTTTCAACGTTGAATTCTGCTTCGCGTCCGTCGCGCTTGACGATTTTCTGGATCATGTTAATTCCTCCGAAATATATTATGGTTCTGTTGTAACACTTTTGTCATAAAAGTCGTGCCCGACACCACATCTTGTGTCCCGGGCGAAATCCTGTCATAATATAGCAGAAATCAAACGCAAAATCAATTGTCAGATTAACTGAGAAAAAACTTTTTCTTTGTGGATTTTGATATGTTTTTCAGAAATGATATTCTTAAAAGAATTATAACAAATTCTTGTGACGGACACCACCCCGACCACAATATCTTGTGCTTGGTTGCAATCCTGTAACAATTGGTAAAAGGGGTGTAATTGTTAATTTTGGTAGGGAATAAAAGGAGTTAGGAGTTAGGAGTGAGGAGTGAGGAGTGAGGAGTTGCGGGAAACGCTTCGCGTTTTGGTTTCCTATTATATTGGGTGCGGGCAAAGCCCGCCCATAACTTCTCACTCCTCACTCCTCACTCCTCACTCCTAACTAAAAACAGCCGCCCCTTTCGGAGCGGCTGTGTAATGTGAGTGTTTGTCAGATTTCTACCGTCTTGACCTTCTCGAATTCTTCTTCGATCTCTTTTGAAGGCTTCTTGGTCGCCAGAGTGACTACGACCGCGATGACCAGCGCCAGCGCAAAGCCCAGTACTAAGCTGTAGAGACCGGTCTTGGCGTAGAGTGTCTCGCCGCCGAAGGGGATGTAGTCCCAGAGGATGACGGTCGCGAAGCCCGTGACCATGCCCGCGACTGCGCCGGGAAGGTTGAAGCGCTTCCAGAACAGGGAGAGCAGGATGATCGGACCGAAGGCGGCGCCGAAGCCCGCCCACGCGTCGGAGACGAGGTTCATGACGGAGGAGTTCGGGTCGAGCGCGATGATGAACGCGATGATCGCGACGACGATAACGGCGATCCTGCCGACGTTCAGCGCGCTCTTCTCGGAGGCGTTCTTCTTGATGACGCCCTTGTACATATCCTCGGAGACGGCGGAAGCCGTGACCAGAAGCTGGCTGTCGGCGGTAGACATGATCGCCGCGAGGATACCGCAGAGGAAGATGCCGCCGATGAAGATCAGGATGACGTTGCCGTCGAAGATCTGCTGGATGGTCTTGATGAACACGACCTCGGACTTGCCGCTCTCAACGAGGTTCTCGTTGAGGAAGCCGCGCGCTACGATACCGAGGAAGGAAGCCGCGCCCAGGGACAGGATGACCCAGACGATCGCGATGACACGGCTCTTCTTGACCTCTTTGTCGCTCTTGATCGCCATGAAGCGGACAAGGATATGCGGCATACCGAAGTAGCCCAGCGCCCAGCCGAGGTTGGAGATGATGGAAACAAAGCTGATCGGGTTGCCCTCGCCGTCCTTCATCAGGCTGACAAAGCCCGCGGGGTCGCTGACGCCCTTCGCGGAGAGCGCGCCGGTGAGGTCGCCGCTGATGCCGATATACGCGATGATCGGGACAGCCAGGATCGCGACGAGCATCAAGAGTCCCTGGATGAAGTCGGTGTAGCAGACCGCCTTGAAGCCGCCGAGCAGGGTGTAGACCAGGATGACGACCGCCGCGACGATCAGACCCGTCATGTAAGCAGTCTTGTCCTCAGCGCCCGTGCCGAATACATTGGCGAAGAGCTTCGCGCCAGAAGCGAACGCGGAGGCGGTGTAGACCGCGAAGAATACGATGACGATGATCGAGGAGACGACCTTGAGGACGCCCTTCTTGTCGTGGAAGCGGTTCTCAAAGAAGCTCGGGATGGTCAGCGAGTTGTTCGCGACGATGGTATACTTTCTCAGTCTGCGGGCGACGAGGAACCAGTTTAAGATCGTACCGATCAAAAGACCGATCGCGATCCAGACCTCGCCCGTACCGGCGACGTAGATCGCGCCGGGCAGACCCATCAGCAGCCAGCCGCTCATATCGGAGGCTTGCGCCGAGAGCGCCGCCGTCCACGAGCCGAGACCTCGACCGCCGAGGAAGTAGTCCTCGTTGTTGCTCTGCTTGCTGTTCAATGCGCCGATGAGGATCATCATGCCCATGTAAACGACAAACGCAACGAGGATGATAATGGTGTTGGTTGTCATAGATTTCCCTCCATTTAATGATAATTATTTGGATGACTTTCCTATTTTAACACATTGAATCGTTAAAATCAACCCCGTAATGCAAATTGTTGCGCTTTGGTCGCTCGCGACTTAGTCCGCCCCCTCTGACGATCACGCGTGACCTGATGAAAAATACTATTGTAAAACCGCCGCGTTTGTACTATAATACCTATATATGCGTTTTACGAGGTGATTGTCATGGACGATAATTTGATTTTTACCCGCCGACTGTGGGCGGAAGTGAATATGAACGCCATCCGCGAGAATTATGAAGCCATCCGCGAAGCCATTGGCAAGGGCGTGAAGCTCTGCTGCGTCGTGAAGGCTGACGGCTACGGCCACGGCGCGGTGGAGATCTGCAAGCTCTACCATGAGCTGGGCGTGGACTTCCTCGCCGTCTCCAATCTGGATGAAGCGTTGGAGCTCCGACGCGCGGACATCACCGAACCCATCCTGATTCTGGGCTATACCCCCGCCAACCGCTGCCGCGACCTCGCGAAAGAGGATATCCGCCAGGCGGTCTACAGCCTGGACTACGCCCGCGAGCTGTCCGAGGAATGTGAGAAGAACGGCGTGGAGGTCAAGGCGCACATCAAGGTCGATACCGGCATGAGCCGCATCGGGTTCTTCTGTCAGGAGTTTCCGCGTGATAATGATTCTATAGAAGAAATAAAAGAAGCCTGCAAGCTCCCGCACATCATCCCCGAGGGCATCTTCATGCACTTCGCGGTTGCGGACGACGGCGAACGCGGCGAAGAATATACAAAAAAGCAGTATGAGAACTTCATCCACACCGTGGACGAGGTCGAGAAGGCAGGCGTGCATTTCGAGATCCGCCACTGCTCCAACTCCGGCGCGATCATGGACTATCCGTCCATGCGGCTCGACATGGTGCGCGCAGGCATCATCCTCTACGGCTACGCGCCGTCCGACGTGATGCGCCATCAGTTGAACTTGAAGCCCGCGTTCCGCTTAAAGACCCTGATCTCCCACATCAAGACTGTTAAGGCGGGCACGACCGTCAGCTACGGACGCACCTTCACCGCCGAGCGCGATATGCGTATCGCGACCGTGCCCGTGGGCTATGCGGACGGCTACATCCGCGCCTACGCGAAGGACGGCTACATGTTCGTCTGGGACAAGACCAAGAAATTCGGCAAGAATTGCAAGATCATCGGGCGCATCTGCATGGATCAGACCATGCTCGACGTGACCGATTTCCCCGAGGCTGAGGTCGGCAACGTGGTCGTCGTGCTCGGCAACGGCAAGGATGGCGAGCCGACCGCGGAGGATATCGCCCGCTGGGGCGACACCATCAGCTACGAGGTGCTCTGCGCGGTCTCCAAGCGCGTCCCCCGCCTCTACCGCACCAACTGGATCACAGGGAATGTGGTTTATAAGATATAATGAATAAAACGAATAACACCCGTCTGACAGGCTTTTCACAGCATTTGCGGCGGAATATGACCAAGGAAGAAAAGCGTCTTTGGTATGATTTTCTTCGGAAGTTGAACCTGACCGTCAACAGACAAAAGGTGATCGGGAATTATATCGTCGACTTTTATATCGCCGACGCCCGTTTGATCATTGAGTTGGACGGCTCTCAGCACTATACGATTGAAGGCAGAGATGCAGACGCCTCCCGCGACACCTATTTGAATGGCTTGGGTCTTACGTTCCTGCGCTATACCAATTTGCAAATACACCAGGAGTTCGAGAACGTTTGCAACGATATCTTTCGGTATCTTGTCAAATGCGGCTCGATCAAGCCTAAAGAGGAGTAGTACGCCAAGCCTTCCCCTTGAGGGGAAGGTGTCATCCGCAAGGATGACGGATGAGGTGGAAACGCTTCTGCTCCATCCCGTGAATAGATTTGACGGAGAGGTTTCCACCTCATCCGACCAATTCGCAAGCGAATTGCCCACCTTCCCCTCAAGGGGAAGGCTTTTGAAAGCCCTGCTCCTCACAGGAGAGACATCATACAGCGAGGTAATCATGAAACTATTAGTTGTAGACGGAAACAGCATACTCAACCGCGCGTTCTACGGGATCAAGCCGCTGACCACCAAGGACGGCATGTTCACCAACGCGATCTACGGTTTTCTGACGATGTTCGAGAAGATGAAGGCGGACGTTCAGCCCGACGCGGTGGCGATCGCCTTCGACCTCAAAGCCAAGACCTTCCGCCATAAGATGTACGATCAGTACAAGGCTAACCGCAAGGGCATGCCCGAGGAACTGCACATGCAGATGACGCCCCTCAAAGAGCTTCTGACCGACCTCGGCTACAAGCTCGTGACCTGCGAGGGGTATGAGGCGGACGATATCCTCGGCACGCTCTCCAAAGCCGCCGCGGATTCGGGCAACACCTGCGTGATCGCCACGGGCGACCGCGACAGCCTGCAGCTCGTCAGCGACCGCGTCGCCGTGCGCCTTGCGAAGAACCTCAACGGCACGATGATGTACACCCCCGAGGTCGTGCGCGAGGAATACGGCGTCGAGCCGAAGAAGCTCATCGAGATCAAAGCCATCCAGGGCGATACCTCCGACAATATCCCCGGCGTCGCCGGTATCGGGCCGAAGGGCGCGACCGAGCTGATCCAGAAGTACGGCGACGTCGAATATATCTACGCCCACCTCGATGAGCTGGATATCAAAGCCGGCATGAAGGCGAAGCTGGAAAAATCCAAGGATAATTGCCTAATGAGCCGCAAGCTCGGCGAGATCTGTCTCACAGCCCCCGTCGACACCGACCTTTCCCATTACGCGGTGGGCGAGGGCGACAAAGCCGCCGCCGCGCGCCTGATGGCGAAGCTGGAGCTCTTCTCCCTGATCAAGAAGTTCGATCTGGACGTGACCGAGAGCAAGACCGTCGAGCAGGACGCTCAGCGCACCTTCAAGGTCGTGGACGCCGACGCGGAGACGATCGCTAAAATTCTCTCAGAGAATAATGGACTGTATATACAGGTCGTTTTCGATGAAAATGAGAACCCTGTAGCTTCTTATATTTCCACAGAAGAAATATTATATAAACTTAATTCGATTGAAGAAATAAACGCCGTCCTGAACAGCGGCAAAAAGCTCTTCACCGACAACAGCAAGCCCATCTTCGCCTACTGCGACCGCATGGGCTATGCGGCAGAGGTCGCCTTCGACACCTCCCTTGCCGCCTATCTGCTCAGCCCCTCGTCGTCGAGCTATGAGCTGAGCCGTCTCTGCGCGGAGTACAGCATCCCGCTCGCTACCGCCGAGAACGGGGAGGAGGGCCTGGGCGCGATCCACGCCCTGCCCGCTCTGTGCAAGCGTCTTGCCGACGATATCCACGATATCGCGAACGACAAGCTGCTCTATGAGATCGAGATACCGCTCGCAAGAGTTCTTGCCCGCATGGAGAACCTCGGCTTCGCGGTGGATGTGGACGGCATCCGCGCCTACGGTGAACAGCTCGGTCATGAGGCGGAAGCCCTGCAGCAGTCCATCTATGAGGATGTGGGCTATGAGTTCAACATCAACTCGCCCAAGCAGCTCGCGACGGCGCTTTTTGAGGAGCTGAATCTCCCCACCCGCAAAAAGACTAAGAGCGGCTATTCGACCAACGCCGAGGTGCTCGAGAGTCTCCTGCCCCTGCATCCCGTGATCCAAAAGATTCTCGACTACCGCACAGTTGCGAAGCTCAAATCCACCTACTGCGACTCCCTGATCGAGAAGGTCGCGCCCGACGGCAGGATCCATTCGTCCTTCAACCAGACGGAGACCCGAACCGGGCGCATCAGCTCCACCGAGCCGAATTTGCAGAACATTCCTGTCCGCACGGAACGCGGCAAGGAATTCCGCCGCTTTTTCAAGGCGAAGGAGGGCTGTGTGCTGGTCGACGCTGACTACTCCCAGATCGAGCTGCGCGTCCTCGCTCATATGGCGGGCGACGAGACCATGCGAAAAGCCTTCACCGACCGTATCGACATCCATACCGTCACCGCGTCCGAGGTGTTCGGCGTGCCGGTCGAGAGCGTCACGCCCCTGATGCGCAGCCGCGCGAAGGCGGTCAACTTCGGCATCGTCTACGGTATCGGCGCGTTCTCCCTCTCCAAGGATATCGGCGTCACCGTGCGTGAAGCGCAGAAATATATCGACAAGTATCTCGCCCGATTCAGCGCGATCGACAGCTATATGAAAACCACCATTCGCCGCGCGAAGGAGGACGGCTACGTCAGCACCCTCGAGGGCAGACGGCGTTATCTTCCGGAGCTTGCCGCTTCCAACTTCAACACCCGCTCCTTCGGCGAGCGCGTCGCCCGCAACGCCCCCATCCAGGGCACGGCGGCGGATATCATCAAGATCGCGATGGTGCGCGTGGATGAACGCTTGAAGAAGGAAGGTCTTGAAGCGCGGCTGATATTACAGGTACACGACGAGCTGATCGTCGAAGCCCCCACCTTTGAGAGCATGCAGGTCGCGATGCTGTTGCAGGAGGAGATGGAGAACGCCGTGAGCCTCTCTGTCCCCCTCATCGCAGAAGCCTCCATGGGCGAGACCTGGTACGAGGCAAAAGGATGATTTGAGTTAGGAGTGAGAAGTTAGGAGTTAGGAGTTATGGGAAATGCTTCGCATTTTAGATTAATATAATCGGGTGTGGGCGTAGCCCACCATCAACTCCTCACTCCTCACTCCTAACTCCTAACTGGATATAACGGAGTGTTTATTATGAAAAAAGTTTTATTTGTCTGCACGGGCAATACCTGCCGCAGCCCGATGGCTGAGGTCATCTTTAATTCTCTTGCCGAGGAGCGCGGGCTTGACTGGCGTGCCGAGAGCGCCGGCGTCGCCGCTGTGGGCGGCCGCCCCGCTTCTCCGAACGCGATCGCGGCAGTCGCTGAGATCGGACTTGACCTGCATACCTACACCACGCGCTTTCTGCCCATGGTCGACCTGAACGAGTATTCGCTCTTTGTCGGACTGGGCGAGGAACACGCGGATATCCTGCGCTCCATCGGCATCCCCTCCGAGCTGGTGCGCGTGCTCTACCGCGCGCCCAACGCGGAGGATATCTACGACTTGCGCATGGATATCGTCGACCCCTACGGCGGCGACCTCAACGCCTACCGCAAGTGCCGCGACGATATCATCGGCGGCGTGAAGGCGCTGATCGCGACCTTATGAGGATCGAGCCCATGCGGGCGGAGCACCTGCCCGCCGTGAAAGCGCTGATCGACCTCTGTTTTGCAGAGAGCACTTGGTCGGAGAACATGCTCCTCAGCGAGATGGAGAAGCCCGATTCCTCCTGCACCGTCGCTCTGGAAGGGGAGAGGGTCGTCGGCTTCCTCGCCTTCGAGCAGATCCTCGACGAGGGCAGTGTGATCGAGGTCGCCGTGCATCCCGCATCCCGCAGGAAGGGTATCGCGCGGGAGCTTCTGCAAAACGCGATCAAGAGCGCAAATGACCTGAGCACGGTTTTTCTGGAGGTCAGGGCGAGCAACGCCCCCGCGATCGCGCTGTACGAGAGCCTCGGCTTCGAGCGCATCGCCACCCGCAAAAACTACTACGACCGCCCCACAGAGGACGGGATCGTGTATCAGCTCCCCTGCTGAAATGACGACATTACAACAGAACTGTCATTGATACCGTGAACAGTAACCATCTACTCCTTTCCGTGAAATTCCTACGTCGCAGATTTCATCTGCTTCTCGGAATGACTGCGAATATGAAAACTAAAGGAAGAACCTATGAAAATACTTGCAATCGAAAGCAGCTGTGACGAGACCGCCGCGGCTGTTGTGGAGGACGGTCGCACCGTCCTGTCCAATATCGTGGCTTCCCAGATCGAGGAGCACCGTCTCTACGGCGGCGTAGTGCCTGAGATCGCGTCCCGCCGTCACGCGGAGGCGATCGTCGGCGTGGTTGATGAAGCCGTCAAGACCGCAGGCTGTACCCTCGAGGATATCGACGCCGTCGCCGTGACCTACGCGCCCGGTCTGATCGGCGCGCTGCTCGTCGGCGTGAACTTCGCGAAGGGTCTGTCCCTCGCGACAGGCAAGCCCCTGATCCCGACCCACCATCTGCGCTCGCATATCGCATCGAATTATATTTCACATAAAGAATTAAAGCCTCCGTTTCTCTGCTTAGTTGTTTCCGGCGGTCACAGCCATATCGTCGAGGTGAAGGACTACACCGACATGAAGGTCATCGGCAGAACGCGCGACGACGCGGCGGGCGAAGCCTTCGACAAAGCCGCCCGCGCAATGGGTATCCCATACCCCGGAGGCGTGGAGCTGGATAAGATCGCCGAGACCGGCGACGACTCCGCCTTCCCGATGCCGCGTCCCCATGTGGACGGCTCGCCCTACGACTTCTCCTTCTCCGGGCTGAAAACCGCCGTCATCAACCTGATCCACAACCGCCGGCAGAAGGGCGAGGAGCTTCCGATCGCGGACGTCTGCGCTTCCTACCGCAAGGCGGTGGTCGGCTGTCTGACGGAGAACTTCCTCAAAGCCGCCGAGGACTTGGGCTGCACCACCCTCGTGACGGCTGGCGGCGTGTCGGCGAACTCTCTGTTAAGACGTGAGCTGGAGCGCCTTTGCGACGGAAAATATCAGCTCTATATGCCCGAAAAGTACCTCTGCGGCGACAACGGCGCGATGGTCGGGGCGCAGGGCTACTATGAATATCTGGCGGGGCATATCGCGAAGAGCGACCTCAACGCGATCGCGACCCTGCCCATTAATGAGAACAGGTTTTAGTATGCTGAAAAAACTACTCTCTCTGCTCCTTGCGGCTGTGCTCGCCGTCTCCCTCTGCTCCTGCGAACTTGTCGAGCGCGTGAGGGAGGATATCCGAACGCTGCGCCGCATGGCTGACCCGATCGAGACCACCTATCCTTACCTCGAGATCGAGCCGAAGGAGGTCGCCTACAACGAGGGCTACACACCCGTGCAGTCGCATTACTCCTACGACGTGCTCCCGCTCGAGGGCGAGCGCGCGCTCTACACGGAGCTCGTGAAGTCTTACTACGACATCTCACCCGAGAAGGACGAGGAAGTCGGGCTCTACCCGATGCCCGAGATCCGTCTCAAGGGCTATTCTCTGAGCGAAGCCGAGGTGCGCACCACGATGAAGGCAGTCTCGGACGATTACCCGGAGATCTTCTGGCCGGGCGGCACGCTCGGCTTCTACAGCGATAATGAGACCACGGTCGTCCAGCCCTACACCCTCTATTCGGCGCAGGAGGTCGACCGCATGATCGGCGCTGTCCGCACCGCGGCGGAGGAATTCTACGCCACCGTCCCGGACGGTCTCTCCGCCTATGAGCGCGAGCTGCTGGTGCACGATTATCTGATCGAGAACGTCGCCTATGAGGAGAATGTCGATCTGAAGGATGCAAGCGCCAACGATCCTGAGATCTACACCGTCTACGGCGCTCTGGTGGAGAAGAAAGCCGTCTGCGAGGGCTACACGCGGGCTTTTCAAATGCTCCTCAACGGTCTCGGCGTGGACTGCGTCGGTATCCTCGGCTCGGGCGAGAATGAACTGCATATCTGGAACGCCGTGAAGCTCGACGACACCTGGGTGCAGGTCGACGCGACCTGGGACGACCAGGAGGAGATCTACGCGCGGTATCTGTACTTCAACGTCACGGAGGACTACATGCTCCGCGACCACACCTATTCGAAGATGTTCACCGAGCTTTCGGAAGCTGAGATCAACGGCTATGAGGGCGACTGTCCCGCCGACGTGATGAACCTCTTCATCCCGAAGTGCACGGATTCTACGCTCGGCTACTACTACCGCGAGACGCCCCATCTGAGCGATTACGACGGCGATGCGGTCAAGAGCGCTTTGCTGAAAGCCGCCGAGAAGAAGGACGAGATATTCTGCTTCTATATCGAGGACAGTCTCGACTATCAGGAGGCGGTGACGCTCCTGTTCGCGGAGTACCCGCAGTATTTCTTCGAGTACGTCAGCTCCGTGAACAACTACCTCGAGGACTACAGCGTCGATAATTCCAACATCAGCTATTATCCGCTCGAGCAGTGCCGCGCGATCGCCGTCATGCTCAAGTACTACTAAGGAGAAACCAATGATCGCATTATCCGTTGACCTCGGTCACGCGCGGACGGGTCTCGCCGTATCCGATCGGAGCGGCTTTCTGGCGTCGTCGCTGTGCGTGATCACCGAGTATAATGATGAAAAATTGATCGGGAAGATCGCCGAGAAGGTGCGCGAGACGGGCGCTGAGATCATCGTCGTCGGTCTGCCGCGCAACATGGACGGCACCGAGGGCGAGAGCGCCATCCGCGCGCGGGAGCTTGCGCAGAAGCTCACCGAGCTGACAGGCGTCCCGCACCATATGCAGGACGAGCGCGGCACCACCATCACCGCCCACAACTACCTCAGCGCGGGCAACGTCTACGGCAAAAAGCGCAAGCAGAAGGTCGACGCCGTCGCCGCGTCCATCATCCTGCAGGATTATCTGGACAGTCAGAGATAGAATACCGGTTGAGATTGCCACAGCGCCGACGCGCTTCGCAATGACTATTGAGAGGAAGGTTTACTATGGAATTTCAGGAATTATTACAGGAGATCAACGCCCTCGCGAAGAAGAAGCGCGAGGAGGGCTTGACCGAGGAGGAGCAGAAGCGCCAAAAGGAGCTGTACGCGATCTACCTTCAGGGCTTCCGCAAGCAGGTGAAGGAGCGCCTCGACAACGTGGACGTCACCTACCCCGACGGCACGGTCAAGAGCCTCAAGGACGCGATGAAGAAGGATAAGAATTAGGAATTAGGAATGAGGAATTAGGAATTTTGGTGTCTCGCTCCGCTCGGTCAATTCTATTACTGCATATAGCATAAACGCTCGTGGTGAAATCTACCACGAGCGTTTGTTATTGGTTGCTATATTCGGGTGTGGGCGAAGCCCACCCTTCATTCCTAATTCCTCATTCCTAATTCCTAATTTCTAACTCCCAGCTCCTCACCCCTCGCGACTGATTCTGTGAGCGAGAGGAAGATGAAGAACTGCGGGGTGACGATGGGGGTGTAGAGGTTGACGGTCGACTGCGCGAGATAGCAGATCACCGCGCTCAGGAAGATCAGCGCGAGCGGGTTCTTCTTCGCCGCTCTCCAGCCGCGGATGATCACCGAGCCGGCTATCCCGAGGTAGGCGAGCAGTCCCAGCATGCCCTGCGTGACCAGATAGTTGATGAACTCGTTGTGCGCCGCGTCGGTCGAGCCGTCGCCGAAGCGTGCGGAAAGCTCCGCAAAATGCGGCTCAAACACCTTGTACAGCATATCGGGACCCGCGCCGAAGAGCTTCCGGAAGAAGCCCATCCTGCTGTATTCCTCCAGGCTGATGCGCCACATGTAGCCGCGGTGGGTGCCCCAGCGGTCGTTGAAGCGGAGCAGTCGCTCAAAGGAGCCGAGGTCGGTCTCGGTGTCGATCGCGCTGAAATAGATCAGCGCGCCCAGACCTGCGAGGATGCCGAGCCCGCAGAGCGTGACCAGCACGATCTTCACCGCCTTCGCGGGGTAATGCTCTTCCTTTACGAGAAAGCGCAGGACGAGATACAGCGCCGCGCAGATCGCCGCCGGGATGAAGGCTTTCGCGCTGTAGATCAGCTCCCATTGAAAGACCTCAAAGCCCTTGTTGTTGTCGCCGGCGATCAGGGCGAAGAGGTGCACGACCTTGCCCGAGAGGAACATGATCGTCAGCGCGAGCATGTAGCGGCGCAGGTAGCTGAGCTTCCTTGCCGAGAAAACCAGCATTGCAGGCAGTACGATGATCAGCCCGAATATCGCGGAGCTGGAGTCCGCGCACAGCAGTCCGGAGTAGGCGAAGAGGATCGCCGCACCGCTGAGGATACGGAGCTTCAGACTGTCCGTGACCGTGAAGGTCATGACGGCAACCGGCAGATACAGCGACATGAACGCCGCGATCATATTCTTGTTGCCGATGGTGGAGCCGAAGTCCGCGATGACGGATTCGTCGTAGCCCTGATAGATCCCGATCGGGTCGATGTTGTAGAAGTTGAGCACCGTCAGCAGAGCGACCAGCATGGAGAAGCCCAGATACGCGCCGAGCACATAGCGCTTGTAGACGAAGTTGCGCGTGAGGGCGAAGTACATCAGCGTGTAGAACAGCAGGAGCAGCAGTCCGTTGTTGCGCCCGTAGCTGCCGTTGAACGCCGCGCCGATATCCGAGGACGCCAGCGTCGAGATCACCGCAAAGCCGAGAAAGCACAGGAAGAAGATATCTGTCACAGACAGCGGGAGGATGAGCGCGGACTTCTCCCCGAGCCGCCTGCTTTCCATCCTGCTCGCGATCATGCACCCGCCCACAGAGATGAGCATCACGCCCGTGACGATCAGGTAGAAGATGTATTTATCCACCCGCGCGTGGGAGTACGCCGCGGTGAGGAACAGCGGAAAGAAGCTGAACATGATCGCCAGATAGTAGTTGACGAGCGAGTTCACGACCCTGTATTCCGATTTTTTATCCGTTTTGACAGCTTGATTCGTTTTCATATACCTTGTTATCCTTAAAAGAATTCCTGCCCTTTATCGTAGCGCAAAAGGGCAGGAATGTCAATGGTTAGTTGGTAATTGACAGTGAACGATCTGTAGGGGGCGTCGCCCTCGATGCCCCGAGTGTGCCGGGCGTTATGGAATGATCAGACTGCGGATAGGGGAGAGACGCTCCTTTCGGCGGATGACCGATGGTCGTCCCTACAGATTGACTACCTGCTCCTGATCAACCTCACCGCGTTGAGTACGCAGAGAAGGCATACGCCGGTGTCGGAGAACACCGCCAGCCACAGGGGCGCGATGTTCACGATCGCGAGGACGATGATGACCGCCTTGACGAGCAGGGAGAAGGTGATGTTCGCCTTCACGGTACGCAGGGTCTTTCGCGCGATCCGCAGAGCGCGGGGCAGGGAAGAGAGACTCTCGGAGCTTAAGACCATATCGGCGGATTCGATCGCCGCGTCGGAGCCGAGCCCCATCGCCGCGCCGCAGGTCGCCGAGCTGAGCACAGGCGCGTCATTGATGCCGTCGCCGACAAAACAGCAGGAACCGTACTGTCCGATCAGTTTCTGCACGGTGCCGACCTTATCCTCGGGGAGCAGTCCGCTGTGCACCTCGTCGATCGGCAGACCCTCCGCGACCTTGCGGCAGGCTTCCTCCTTATCGCCGGAGAGCATCGCAATATGCTCCACGCCGAGACCTTTCAGCTCGCTGAGAGCGGCGGGCGCTTCCTCGCGGATGTGCTCTTTGAGGGTGACAAACCCGATCTCCGCGCCGTTGATCTGTACGGAAATGCCGTTTTTCTCCGATTTGCAGACGGTGACTGTGTCCGCGCCGCGCTTGGCGGAGACGCCGTGACCGCTGATCTCTTGATGTTCTTTTAATTCTTCAACAGAAATATTGTGCTGTTCACAGTAGGAGCGGAAGGCGTTCGCGATCGGGTGCGCCGAGTGCGCTTCTGCCGCGGCGGCTAAGCCCGCGACTTCACTCTCGGTGTGACCGCCAGCCGCTTTTATTTCTTTTATCGCAATTTGATTATCCGTCACCGTGCCGGTCTTATCCAGCGCGAGGGATTTGATACCGGCGAGAGCTTCCAGATATCTGCCGCCCTTGATCAGCATGCCGACCTTGGAGCAGGCGCCGATGCCCGCGTAGTAGGAGAGGGGCACGGAAATGACGATCGAGCACGGACAGGACGCGACGAGACAGACGAGCGCCTTGTGGATCCAGCCCGCCCAGTCGCCGGTGATGATCGACGGGACGACCGCGATCAGAAGCCCCAGCCCCAGCGACGCCGCATTGCTGTCAAGCACCGCGATCCGGCAGCCGGGAAATTCCTCCTTCAGATCCATTGCCGCCAGGCGCACGACATTGAACATGCCGCTCAGATGCGCCGCAAGCCCGGTATACAACAGATCATACCCCGCCTCGAGCAGCGGGCGCATCAGGGACTTGCAGTCCTCAATGCTCGGGGCGCTTGTCGTCACCACGGCACCCCCGCGCAGCACACTGTAAAATTCCCCGAGCCGGAAGGATGCTCCACCCGGGTACGGCAGGGGGCTTCCGCCAAGGCTGTAATACAGCGGCAGTACCGTCACGCGATGCTCCGCAAGCCATGCCTGCGCAAGATCGCACGAACCGTCAGTCAGGATCCGATATTCACGCATAAGAGGACACTCCCTTCTGTGAGCTTTCAAAAAGTCTGCTTTGGGGGACGGCGCATTGTGGATCCGCCCCTCCCCCCGGGCTTCTCCCGGAATGCATCTGGTTTCTAATACTATATTACATCATATTAAAAATTTTGTCAAGTGGTTTTCCGGATTTTCCGGAAATTTTCCGCAGATATTGACGCACGGGGACAAATCATGCTATAATAAAAGGTATCAAATCAGGGGAGGGCACTTGCCATGGTCAAATATACCCAGCGCCCCGTTCCGGAGCATACCCCGCGGGAGCTTTCGGAGGAACGGCTGCTCATCAACCGCCTGTTCGGGCGTATCGAATCCGATTCCGTCTTTCTGCGCGGCACACAGATGGCCGCCATCAGCCGTGAGGAATTCGTGCAGACCGTAGCCCACCACTACCTTGCCGTTCTCTTCGGCATCGAGAATGCTGCGGACAGCTATCCCGGCCACCTGGTCATTGACACCGGAACCCGTGACCGCACCGGCGCCGTCATCTGTGCCGTCGTGCGCACGGGCAGCAGCAGGCGCTTCGAGCGCTTCGGCAA
>CACYFH010000023.1 GCA_902773635.1 uncultured Ruminococcus sp.
GACTGAAAGCCGAACATCCAACAACGGCTGAAGACTATTACCACTACTTGTCCTTGCTGGAAAAGACTCGTCTGCAACTGGGCATAGAAGATTTAGGGTATCATGACAGAGCCGAAATCATCGGTGGCGACACGCTCCGCCAAATCTTCACATGGCAGAAAGAAATCAGCAGAGACTCCATCGATGGCATCCGCAGCAGACTCATCAACGGGTCATTCAGCAACTTCCAACATGTGGAATCGCACACGGCACAAGGTGACACGATTGAACTGACAGCCGCAGACAGTCGTTACGACCGAGAGAGAATCATCTGCAAGATAAAGAGTAATAACTGTACCTCTCTCATCCTTGTTGCCTTTACTTATCTCATAGGTCAGTCCACCATCACTTTCCCAGTGAACCGGCTCAGCATCTTCCTTATAGGAAAGAGTATCAATTGTAACTTTATCAGCAACCATAAATGTAGAGTAGAAACCGAGACCAAAGTGTCCGATTATCTGATCATCAGTTGCCTTATCCTTGTATTTCTCAAGAGCCTGAGCCATCTTCGCGGCGATCGCATCGGTGGCGATCGGCTTGAGCAGGTTGATCAGGTTGTCGATATAGGTGACCATCTCCGCGCGCTCCTCGGGCTTCATGGTGATCATACTGCCGTTGGTCAGCTTGGTGATGTAGTTGTAGATAACAGCGGAATCCATGGTGGAAACGTACATGTAGCCGTTATGCTCCTGGGCGCGCCAGACATACTCGTTGGTGGTGCCCTCCATCAGCTCGTCGAAGCCCTCGCAGAGCTCGAACTCGCCGGTCTCGTCATTGAGCTTCCAGAGTCCCTGGTTATGATGCAGGGTCTCATAAACGGGGCGGATCATATCGGAGAGAGAAACGTCCTGACCCGCGACCTTGTACAGAGCGCCCTGGATGAACGCCAACTCCGCCATGATGGTCTGGTCGAAGTCGAAGCAGTAAAGATCGCCGTTGAACTCATAAACGGAAACGATGGTGGAGAAGTTGCCGTCGTCATGGCCGTCGGGATCGTCAGCCATGCCGGGGTAGTTGACGCCGTTGTTCTTGCCGACGACCTCTTCCCAGTGCCAGCCGTACTCGTTGGCACTCTCGCCCTCCTGAGCGGGTCTGCCGCGGAAGATGATGAAGCCTCTGGAATAGGGCATGCCGGCGTAGATGTAGCCGTCATGGTTCGCAAGCTCCCAAACAGGGCAGCCGGTGTTATTCTTCATCGCTTCATCGTCGGTATAGTCGTAGAAGTCCTTATAGTCCGCGACGCGGTTCCATACGGTATCGTCTTCGGCGTCCTTCTCCCAGACGGCTACCTTGACGCGGGTCTCGTCGCCCTCGTCGAGCTTCTCGCGCTCGTCGGCGCCCGCAAAGTACAGATGATCGCCGTTGCCGCTGTCATAGACGCAGTTCGCGCGGATGGAAAAGGAGTTAGAGGTGGAGAACACCTCGGTCACGTTGTCGTTCTCGTCGATCTTGTACAGATACTGTCTGGGCAGAACGGAGGAGAAGGAGCCGGCGTAGATATCGCCGTCGTAGTTGACGACCATTCTGCACTGCATCAGATACGGGAAGGTAAAGACCTTCGTGAACTCGCCGGTCACGGTGTTGTACTTGATGATGTAGGCGCCGTCGGTATCCTGCGCCTTGGGCAGCTCGCCGTTGGTAATCACGTCGGACAGCGCCCAGACGATATCGGAAGAGATGCCCTCAGCCGCGAGAGCCTGCTCAAACAGGGCGATAACGCCGCTGAGCAGGTTGCGGTAGGTCGCGATATAGATATCGTCGCCGCGTTTTGCGAGACGCCACGCATAGCTGGTGCCTCTGTCGTCGATCAGACCGTCGACCTCGCGCTCGCCGCGGTCGGGGTTAGAGAGCTTGATAAAATCGAAGGGACGTGCATCCGATACTTCTTCCGCCGAGACCGTCAGCGCGGCCGCAAAGCAGGAAACGAGCATCAGAACAGCCAGAAGAAGACTGATGAGTTTTTTGCTGAATTTCATGATGTTCCTCCTTGAAATTTGATTTCCCGATAACATAAATGTTATACACAGCTATTATACCATAGCCATATAGAAGATTGCAATAGATAAGGCAATTTTTTTGCGGTCATAAGGCAATTATTTTGCGGTCAAAATCAAGAAAAATCCCCGATCCGACGCGCGGGCGTGAGATCAGGGATTTTTCCTTTACAGAATAATACAGATCAGACCGTTACAGCCGTTGTTGATGATCTTCTCGATGGTCTCCCCCACCTTGAGCCGCGCCTTCTCGGGCATGCGGCTGAGCTTGTTGTGGAGCCCCTCGTTGACGAGATCGCTGACGGACTTGCCGAAGATATTGCTGTCCCAGATCCTCGCGGGATTTTCCTCGAACTCTTTGAGCAGATAGGTGACCAGCTCCTCGCTCTGCTGCTCCGAACCGACGATCGGCGTGACCTCGGCGGTCGTGTTCACGCGCATCATGTGGATGGACGGCGCGGAGGCTTTCAGGCGGATGCCGTACTTCCCGCTCTGGCGCACGATCTCCGGCTCCTCCAGGCTCAGCTCCTCCATCGTGGGCATAACGATGCCGTAGCCGGTCGAGAGAACGTCCTCATACGCCTTGCCGATGCGGTCGTAGCTGTCCTTGGCGGCGGCAAGCTCACAGATACAGCGCATCAGCTCGCGCTCGCCGCTGATCTCGATGCCGCTCTTCTCGCTGAGCACCTGATAGAACAGACCGCTGTCGAGCTTGACGGCGATATCCGCGCGGCCTGTGCCGAGATCCATCGCGGTCAGCTCCGCCTGCTCCACATATTCGTTCTGCGAGAGCCCTTCCGCGGCGTCCTGCACCTCGCGGATCCTGCCGATCTCCTGCGCCTGCGCTCTGATCGCGGAGAAAAGCTCCGTGCGCAGGCGGTTGTCGCGGTCGAGCCCCTTCACCCAGTCGGGAATGCTGACGTGGATCTCGCGGATCGGGAACTCGAACAGCACGGTCGCGAGGATCCCCTTGACGGTGTTCTCGTCCATCGTCGCGCAGTCGACCGCGATCGCGGGCGCGCCGTACTTGCGGCTCAGGGACGCCGCCATCGCCGAGGAGGATGCGCTCTCGGGCGCAGTCGTGTTGAGCAGGATCACATAGGGCTTGCCGGTATCGGCGAGCGCCGACGCGACGCGCTCCTCCGCCTTGACGTAAGCCTCGCGGCTGATATCGCCGATCGAGCCGTCCGTCGTCACGAGCACGCCGATGGTGCTGTGGTCGCGGATGACCTTATCCGTGCCCAGCTCCGCCGCCTGACGGAAGGGCATCTCGCCCTCGCTCCACGGCGTTTTGACCATCCGCTCGCCGCTGTCCTCCATGTAGCCCATCGCTTCCTCCACGATGTAGCCCACGCAGTCAATCATCCGCACCCTCAGGCGGGCGTTGCCCTCGAGGGTGACGTCCACGGCGTTCTCGGGAACGAACTTCGGCTCCGTTGTCATGATGGTGCGCCCGGCGGCGCTCTGTGGGAGCTCGTCGGTCGCGCGTTCCCTGAGATTCTCGTCGTCGATATGCGGGAGCACCAGCGTATCCATAAAACGCTTGATAAAGGTGGATTTGCCGGTGCGGACGGGTCCCACGACCCCGATGTATATATCGCCGCCGGTGCGGCTCTCAATATCCTGATAGATGTTTCTCTCTTCCATAGCTCCTCCGAAATGCTGGATAATAATGTATCACGCTATCGTTCCTGCAACTGACCACCGGCCGCTCTTTACGCCGTCGGGATCAGCAGGAGCGTACCCGCGGGGACGGTCTCGCCCTCGATGCCGTTCTCCGCCGCGACCTCCTGCGGTCGGGAGCAGAAGCGCTTGGAGATGTTCCAGACGGTATCGCCCTCGTCGGCGTAATACAGGATCACCGCGCTGTCGTTCTCCCTCTCGGGCGCGTCCTCGTCGGCGGTCACGCCGCTCACGGCGGTACAGCTCATGCGCCGACAGCAGGTCAGGCGGTAGGTCAGCTCGGCGCGCAATTCTAATGTATGATCGTCCGTCAGACGATAGCTCAGGCTGTCGACGGAGGCGTTCAGCCGCTCGACCGCGTCAAAGCCGTTCATCTCGGGTCGCGTCATGAAGGAGGCGTCGCGCTCCACACAGCGCAGCTCGCCCTCGCTGTTCTCATACAGGATCACGGCGATCAGCTTGGAGCTGAGGATGATACTGCCCGCCGAGACGTTCGCCGCCGCGTTCAGTCGCTCGGCGTGGACGTCGATCACCTTTCCGATCCCGTCCTCGACGGAGACCGCCGCCTTGCCGATATCCGTCAGCACGCGGCTCTCGATCCCCGCACAGCAGGAGGTCGGCGAGGTGCGGAGCCGGACGTCGCGCAGGGTGGAGAAGGCGTCCGTCATCAGCTCGAGCGTTTCCTCATGATAGCAATAGGCGGTGAACTGGAGCTTCGCGTCCAGATTCAGGGTCGCGGAGCCGTCGAGCGCGTCGTCGCTCAGGCGCAGGTCGCTCCCGAGGACGGTGAGACTGCCGTCGATGACGGAATCCTCGTCCACTCCCTCACAGTCGACGACCCGCGAAACGGGGATGCTGTAGGACATGCATTTCAGCTCGCGGTTCTCTGCGCCGAGGGTGAGGATCTCCGCTTTCAGCTCCGCGCTGAGCATAATCTTGTTATGGATGGCTTTCAGCTCCGTGATCCGAGCGCTCACGCGGTAAGAGAGAAGCGTGCCCGCCGCGTCTGCGGAGATATCCTCCTGCACGGAGAAGCTCTCACTGCACAAGCCGCGCAGAGCGGCGGCGGAGACGGTCTCCTGCTTGACCTGCAGGTCGTCGTCCTCTCCCTCATAGCCGCAGTAGCTGAGGTCTCCCGCGCAGACGACCTTCGCATATAGGGAGAACGCGCCGTGCAGGCTGAGCTTGCGCGGACTGAGGGCGCGGCAGTTGAGGTACTCGGGCTTTGCGTCCACGGTGACGGCGCAGTCCGTCAGCCCATCCCGCAGAGGAAGGCTCGCGGAGAACGGCGTCGCGTACTCATAGGCGCGCGGCACGCCGTCGGAATCGGTGTAGATCACGCGGGTCACGGAGTCGCCCTCGACATTCAGGCGGTCGCCGCTGAGGTTGTGCATGCGAATCTTCGGGATCAGATTACAGCAGAGGATCCGCTCGATATCGGGGCAGTAGTCGGGCAGGGTGAGGTCGACGTCGACCGGCTGTTCCGTCACGGAATCCAGCGCGTATTCCGGCTGCGGCAGCTGCCGCTTCGTCAAATGATATTCCATATATTTCGCTCCTTCTGTTTGCTGATACAGTATATGAAGGACGGTCGGGGAATATGACTTTGGGAGTTGGATGAATGAGGAATTAGGAATGAGGAATGAATGGCGGACGCTGTCCGCACCTGATTTATATTTTGGATCGGAAAAGTTTTGATTCTATCAATAGAAATCCAAAACGCGAAGCGTTTCCCGCAATTCCTAATTAAGCGCTGATTGATTACAATGTCATTGCGAGGGAACTCCCGTGGCAATCCCACAATGAGGGGAACCGACGTTTCTGCCCCTATTTGTGGGATTCCCACGGTCGCTTAATCGCTCCCTCGGAATGACTGCGAAAATGAAAACCGAATTAATCATTGTTTACTTAGGAGTGAGGAGTGAATGGCGGACGCTGTCCGCACCTGATTTATATTTTGGATCGGAAACGTTTTGATTCTATCAATAAGAATCCAAAACGCGAAGCGTTTCCCGCAATTCCTCATTCCTAATTCCTAATTCCTCATTAAAAAAGCACCGCCCTTCGGCAGTGCTTCTTATCATACTATTTATAATGGTTTTTTATTCTTCCTCTTCGTCCCGATCGTTTTTCTTCTTTTTATTGGAGCGGATGACGATGACCACGCCCACCAAGGTCACGACGACGCAGGCGATGGCGATATAGCTCGATACCTGACCGAACACGCGCTCGGACAGGAGCAGAGAGACGCTCATCAGCAGGATACTGACCGCGAGCAGGGCGATCAGGATGATCATGATGGTAAAATTCTTTTTCATCATCGTGCTCCTTTCAAAGGGCATAAAAAGAATGGTTCGGCGGACGATCCATGATCGTCCCTACAGGCGATCGGCGAATGAATCGGCGATAGCGGAAAAATCCTCCAGGGTCAGGCGCTCGGCGCGGGCGGTCTCGGGGACTCCCGCTGTCTCCAGTATACCACGCACGATCTGCTTGTCAAGAGAAAGTGCGGAGGAAAGCGAATTGAGCACCGTTTTCCGTCGCTGGGCGAACGCCGCCTTGATGACCTTGAAGAAGGTCTTTTCATCCTTCGGGGTCACGGTCGGCTCGTGCAGCATGAGTCGGATCACGGCGGAGTCCACATTCGGCGCAGGCATAAACGAGCCGCGGCTGACGTGGAAAAGGAGCTCGGGCGTACAGTAATAGCGCACGGCGGCGGTGATGGCGGAGCTGTCGCGCGTACCGGGCTCGGCGCAAAGACGCACGGCGGCTTCCTTCTGCACCATGACGGTAACGCTCCCGATCGGCAGGTGCTCCTCGAGCAGCTTCATGATCACGGGCGAGGTGATATAGTAGGGCAGGTTCGCGCAGACGACGACCCGCATGCCCGCGAATTCCTCTCGGATCAGCCGATGGAGGTCAAGCTCCATCACGTCGGCGTTCACGACCTTGAGGTTATCATACTCGCCGAGCGTTTCGCTGAGCACTGGGAGCAGACGCTTATCAAGCTCCACGGCGACGACCTTCTCCGCTTTTTGCAGGAGCTCGTTTGTCAGCACGCCGATGCCGGGGCCGATCTCCAGCACGCCGACGCGCTCAGACTCGACCGAGCCGACGGCGGCCTCCGCCATACGCGGGCAGACGGACGGATTGATCAGGAAGTTCTGACCCAGCGCCTTGGAGAAGGTGAAGCCGTGCCGTCCTAATATCTCTTTAATCGTACCGATATCGGTCAATCTTTCCATGCGAGGGTACGCAGTCCTTTCGGGTATTTATTCTTGAAGCGGCCGTTCACCGCTTTTCCGAGACCGAGGGTGATGCCGTTCACGGTCGCGACCGCCCAGCCCTCGATCCAGAAGTCCAGCTCCAACTCCTCGCCGCTGATGTAGCGGGCGCAGAGCTCGTCGTCCCAGTTCATGATCAGCCTGCGCTTGAACTCATAGGGCGTGAGCGAGGTCGCGAGGTTGTGGTGCGGCTCGATCCTGCCCTTCTTGAAGTCGCCGAGCTTCACCCCGGCACGCAGGATATTCATGCCCTCCATATCGGGGAGCAGTTCGATATTCGGATAGCTTAAAATGCGGTCGTTGATGACCTCTAAATGGCGGAAGTTCGGGTTGCGGAGAATATCGGCGATGAAGCGGTCGATCGCCGCTCGCGCGTCCCTATCCGGCTCCTGATGGACGTACATGCCGCCGCGGTAGCTCTTGCCCTTCTTCTTTCTCAGCTTTGCGAAGAAGTGACCCTCGCCGCCGTTGAAGGGATAGACCCGCCGCGCCTTGCCGAGAGCGGGTTCTCCGAACCGACAGCCCGTGTCGATCAGCTCGAATTCGGGATGCTTCAAGAGGAAATGCTCGATCACGCCCTCATTCTCGTCGCGCGAGAAGGTGCAGGTGGAGTAGACCATCACGCCGTCGGGTCTCAGCGCGAGCGCCGCGGAGTCGAGGATCGCCTTTTGGCGTTCGGCGCAGGCGAGACTGTGCTCGACCGACCACTCAAAGATCGCTTCCTTATCCTTGCGGAACATGCCCTCGCCCGAGCAGGGCGCGTCGACGAGGATCTTGTCGAAGAAGCCCTCGAGCCGCGGACAGAGGACGTCGGGCGACATGTTGGAGACGACGGCGTTCTTCACGCCCATGCGCTCGATATTGGAGAGCAGGATGTGTGCGCGCGGACGGACGATCTCGTTCGCCCACAGCAGACCCGTACCCGAAAGGCGGGACGCGATCTGGGTGCTTTTGCCGCCGGGCGCGGCGCAGAGGTCGAGCACCTTGTCGCCCGGCTCAACGCCCAGAGCGGTGACCGCGGACATGGCGGAAGGCTCCTGCACATAAAATGCGCCTGCATGGTGAAGCGGGTGCTTGCCGAGCTTCTCAACGCTGACGTAGTAGCCATCCTCCGCGAAGGGAACCTGTTCGCCTGCGAAGGACAGGAGCGGGATCAGCTCCTCCGGCTGCATTTTCAGCGTGTTCACGCGGATCGCCTTGTAGGCAGGCTTGTCCACCGTCTCGAGAAAGCGGTCGTAGTCCTCCCCCAAAAGCGCCTTCATCCGCGCAAAGAATTCATCCATTTTCAAATCAAGCACCTTCTTTCCTTCATTTCTATCCTGATTGATCGGTCATCCCATACTGAAAGTTTGCTGTGGAGTGCCAAGCCTTCCCCTTGGGGGGAAGGTGTCGCCGCCGACTGAGGCGGTGACGGATGAGGGGACAGCCTTTCCGCTCTATCAATAACTCAGTGGGGCTGAAACGTGAAATCCTAAGAGGTAGCCTTTCGTTCACTCCGAGTTCGGATGCAGAAGGAAGCGTCAGCCCCTCATCCGCCTCGCTTCACTCGGCACCTTCCCCCCAAGGGGAAGGCGTTTTTCACTCTTCTCCTACCGGTTTACCATTCTCAATTAATATCCCAATTCTTCTCCGACGAGGATGACCTTCATCCTGTCCTTATGGCGCTGGTAGGCGGAGATAACGTAGTTACAGCAGATGCGCGCGGGGCTCTTACAGCCGTCGCACATATAGGACGCGTCGCGCCCCATCGCGAGACACTCGCCCTCCTTCGCGCAGTAGGTCGCGCAGTTGAGGCGCTTGGTGTTCTTCGGAGAAGCGATGGTCTTCAAGCGGACGACCGCCTCGTCGAGATCCTTGACGATCTTGTTATAGCCGCAGATGAACACGACCTGCTTGGGACCGTAGAGGATCGCGGAGACGCGATTGGAGTTGCCGTCGACGTTATAGAGCAAGCCGCCCTCGGTCACGGCGTTCGCGGACGCGAGGAAGGTATCGGCGGTATACGCTCCGCGATAGACCTCCTCCACCTCTTCGGGGGTCTTGCACTTGGAGCGGTCGAGGTAGTTGTAGTCGCCGCTGTTGAGCAGGTCGATCACGCCGCACTGCTTGAGGGTCTCAGATCCGCCGTGGGTGACGGTCTCGCCCGCGTGCATCAGGCTCTTGAGGAGCGGGACGACCTCGTCCTTCGTCTCCACATAGTACGCGGCGATATTGTTGCCGCGCAGGGCTTCCATGGTGTTTTCGATGATTTTCATATCCTTCATATGGTTCATTCTCTTTCCTATAAATTGCACAGTCGGCTGTGCGGGTAGGCAGCCAAAGGCTGTTTAAAAGATTATACCACACAGCCGACGGCTCTTGCAACAGGAAATTGCGGGTTATGACCCGGAAATCTGTCTGTAATTCACATTGTAGGGGGCGTCGCCCTGCGTAACCTACAAATCCACAAAGGGCACGTTCAAAAACTGCGCGATGCTTTGGGCGAGGTTCCTGCCGATCGCGCCGATGTTCTCCTGGATCCACTCCGCGTCGGCGAGGTTGTCGTGGTAGGCGGTCTCGATCAGCACGGCGGGCGCTTTCGTCCGTTTCAGCTCGGCGAGCGAGGAGGACGCGACCGTTTTCACCCTGTCGGGGAGCGGATAGATATTGCGGAAGTTCTCCGCGATGATCTCCGCGGCGCGCTTGCCCTTCGACGAGGTCGGGTAGTAATAAACGTCCGTGCCGCGCACCGTGCCCGCGTTCGCGGAGCCTGCGGCGTTAGAGTGGATCGCGAGGTGGAGGTCGTAGCTCCCCGCGTTGCTCTCGGCGATCGCCTGGGACAAGGTCTGGGACGGCGAATTGCGCCCGAAGGCGATCCCCGACGCCCGGAGATACGGCTCGATCGCGTCGGCGACCAGGTTCATGTAGTATTCCTCATTCCCGCCGTTTATGTACGGATTCCACTCCTGTAATGACGGGCTCAAAAAGACGGACGGCATAGTACATCAGCTCCATAAGCATTTTTTAGGCTCCCTTTCCTAAGGGAGCTGTCAGCACAGCTGACTGAGGGTTTCGGTTAGCACAACCTAACAAAATAATATGCGCCAAAACGCGATAATATTCCAATACGGAAATTTATTTTTCGCTCTTTATGGTATGATTCAGTCAACCGATATTCCCATCAAATTTAAAGGAGGAAATGATTATGACAAAATGGGTTTGCCCCGTATGCGGTTATGTACATGAGGGAGATACTCCCCCCGAGAAGTGCCCGGTCTGTAAGGTTCCCGGCGAGAAATTCACCAAGCTGAGCGACGACGCAGGCTTCGCTTGTGAGCACGTTGTCGGCATCGCGAAGGACGTTGCCGAGGACATCAAGGCTGACCTGCGCTCCAACTTTGAGGGCGAGTGCAGTGAGGTCGGCATGTATCTTGCGATGGCGAGAGTTGCCGACAGAGAGGGTTATCCCGAGGTAGCCGCCGCATTCACCAAGTACGCTTTTGAGGAAGCGGAGCACGCCGCAAAGTTCGCGGAGCTGCTGGGCGAGGTACTCACCGACAGCACCAAGAAGAACCTCGAGATGCGTGTCGAGGCCGAGACCGGCGCCTGCGCAGGCAAGCTGGATCTCGCAAAGCGCGCGAAGGCGGCTGATCTGGACGCGATCCACGACACCGTTCACGAGATGGCGAAGGATGAAGCCCGCCACGGCGCAGGCTTCAAGGGTCTCTTAAAGAGATACTTCGGCTGAGCCAAAAGCCAAATAAAACCTAAATTCCAGAGGGAAGGGATTGAGCCTTCCCTCTTTTTATTTGATGATTTTTTGTGAAAAATACTTTTATTTTCTGACATATTATGATATAATAAGTCAAATATTTACATAAAGTATCTATTATCCACAAAAAAAGCGGTCGGCAAGAGCGCAAAAATAATTGTAAAAACAATAAAACCGACGCCTCCTTTTCTTCGTCTAAGCGGTAGGAAAGGGGGATTTTTATGTGACCGATCCGGAATTAAAACGTCTGTACATCAAGATGGTGGAGGCGAAGGAGCTTTCACCTCAGAAAGCGAGAGAGATTTTGCAGAGCATCCTGCAAAGTCTCAGAAAAGAACAAAAAGAGGAGGCTGAAACATGAAATGCTTCAACTGCGGGGCAAATATGGCGGAGAGCGCAAAGTTCTGTCCCAAATGCGGCGCGGATCAGGGCTTTAGCGCCGAGCTGATCGCCCGCGCAGCGAACGGCGACCAGCAGGCGATGACCGAGCTTTACAACAAGACACAGAGCGCCGTCTATTATACCATCCGCTCCCTCATCAAGGACGAGGACGCCGTGCACGACATCATGCAAGAGACCTACATCAAGGCGTTCAAAAACCTCAGCCAGCTCGAAACGCCGGAGAAGTTCAAGGCGTGGATCAAGCGGATCGCGCACAACCGCTCCATCGACCGGCTCAGACAGAACAAGCCGATCCTCTTCTCCCAGATGGAGGGCGAGGACAGCGACGAGCCGATCGACTTTGAGGACACCAGAGCCGAGAACCTCCCGGAGGTCGTCGTCGATCAGAACGAGACGGCGCGTCTGCTCGCGCAGATCCTCGACAGTCTTCCCGAGGAACAGCGGGTGGCGGTCTCCATGTTCTATTACGAAGATTATTCCGTAAAAGAAATATCAGAGCAGCTCGGAGTATCCGAGAACACGGTAAAAAGCCGTCTGAACTACGGCAGGAAAAAGATCGAAGCGAAGGTGCGGGAGCTGGAGAAGCACGGCACCAAGCTCTACGGTCTCGCCCCCATCCCCTTCCTCCTGCTTCTGTTCAAGTCTCAGGGCGCTTTCGGCGCGCCGGTCTCGGCGGCATTGTCCACGAACATCCTCGCCGCCTGCTCAGGCAGCGCGGCTGTATCCTCAGCGGGCGCGGCGTCCTCCGCAAGCGTCGCGGCGTCCTCAGCGGGCGCAGCTGCAGGCAAAGCGGGCGCAGTCGGCGCGGTGAAGTCCGCGGTCGGCTTGAAGATCGCGGCGGGCGTGCTCGCGGCAGGCGTTGCGGGCGGCGCGACCTTCGGCATCGTCCACAACCTCAATCAAAAGCCCGAGCCTGTCGTCTCCGTTGTCTCTGCCGAGCAGGATGGGACCGACTACAGCGAGGTCATGGCGCCGCTGAAAAGCGACCTGACCGCCGCTCTGACGCGGGACGTCGCAGAAAACAACCTTTACAGCGGTGACTGGCGCTCGGATACGGGCATCTACGATACCACCGGCGCGACCGTCAACGGTCCTACGCCGAATACGCTCTACCGCCTGCATCATAAGGGAGAATTCTCAACGAGCATCTTCTATGCGACTGTCTCCGGCGTGGTGAACGCCAACGACGGCGCCGGCGCCATCACGGCGATCTATCCGCTCACCGGGCTGTACGCGCGTTCCGACAACACGGTAGGCTATGTGACCGAGGACTTGAACGGCGAATTTTATATGAATGAAACAGACGCCTATGACCGCGTGATCGCGCCGCTTCTGGGGCAATATGAGGTGGAAGCGATCCCCATTTCCTGACAAATTTCATTTTTTTCAAAATTTTTCAAAATTTTAAAACCGAATCATCTTTTCATTCGTCTAGGGGGCGTAAGAACAAAAAAAGAATTGAAAGGATGTTCACCATGAAAAAATTCAAAGATACTTTTATAAGCCTGTTCCACAGATTCTTCGACCCGTTTCTCAGCGCGCTCCGTCACCCGATCGTCAGCGCCAAGGCCTATGCCGCAGAGATGAAGACCCTCGACACAAAGGGCAAGGTCATCAAGCTCTTAAAGACCGCAGGCTTCATCCTCGGGCTGATCGCTCTCGCGTGCGTCTGCTACTGGCTCCTGATCCTCGCCGTCACCCTCGTGCTCGGCATCTTCCTCGCCAAGATCCTTATCGGCGGCGGCATATTTGAGCACAGATACAACATGACGGTCGAAGAGGACGACAGCAACGAATATTATTATGAAAAATAATAAATCAGACTACTCAAACCAGTAAAAATATATCAAACAAATCAGAAAGGAAATGTACAATGAAAAAATTATCCGCACTTTTACTCATCGCAGCCATGCTGCTGACCATGTTCACCCTCACCGCCTGCGGTGAAAAGAAAATCGACCTCAAGGAATACACCACCGTTGAATTTACCGGCATCGACGGCGAGGGCGAAGCCTCGATAGACTTTGATCGCAACGCGCTCGGCATGGCATTTATCGAGGCAAGCGGCATTAAGGATACGTTCAACAAGCAGGCTGTTGAGCTGGCCGGAAAGCTCTCCGCCTTTATTAATACCATCGACTATCAGGTTGCCCCAAAGGAAAATCTGAAGAACGGCGACGAGGTCACCGTCACCTTCAGCTATGATGAAAAGGCTGCTCAGACCGCAGGCGTAGCACCCCAGAACGCCACCTACACCGTAACGGTCGCGGGTCTGACCGAGGCGATCGAAGTCGACGCCTTTGACCCCTCCTTCTTCAACACCGAGAGAGGCGTCATGATACAGTACAGCGGAATCGTACCCGAAGGCCATCTCGAGATCTCCAACAAGCTCGATAAGGAGATCCCCGCCCATCTGGTGAGCTATGAATGCGACTCCTATGACGTCGCCTACGGAGAGAACGTCACCATCACCGCCTCCCTGCCCTCGAGCGCAAAAGAGGAAGGCTATGTCCTCAAGGAGGAGACCTATGAGTTCCCGCTCAAGGATATCGCTCACTACATGACCGACACCAGCGAGCTGAACACCGACAAGACCCAGCTCAAGAATGACCTGATCGACGCCTTCACTGCCCACGGTACCGACGCGGTCCATATCACGAGCTACGGCGACTGGGGCAACGACAACAAGGTCGAATGGATGAGTGCGACCTCCAGCGTCAAGGATATCGCCATCGACAACATCTACTGTCTCAAAGAGAAGGACGGCTGCTACAGGAATCTCTACGTCACCATGCACGCTACAGCCACCGTCAACGACAAGACCTACCCCATCACCGCGATCTATGAGGTCAGAGATTTCTACATCAATGCTGACGGCACCCTGCATTACACCCGCGACTACATGGACGGCAGCTACTACAGCAGCGAGGAAAAGGCTTATGAGAAAGAGCTCACACCCCAGCTCATGCAGTACAACATCGACAAGGTCGCTTTTGAGAACGCAGAGAAAGCAGAGTAAGACAATACGACCGCAAGCCCCTGTCCGAAAGGATGGGGGCTTTTTTCAGTGATCAGTGATCAGTGGACAGTGGGAAGCGGACAGTGGAAAGTTAGGAGTCCGGTTATCTTCGTTAAAAAATTAACAACATTACCTTATATATACCAAAAATCCGAAAATTCTTTGTTGCATATGCAAATTGAATCCTTATGCCGCGCATGATATAATTATACTGAGATTCGGTTGAGATTGCCACAGCCCCTAAAGGGGTTTCGCAATGACAATTGAAACAAATCGGTTGAGATTGCCGCGGGCAGCATTTGCCCTCGCAATGACAATTGAAGCAAGGAGGAATCCCTATGCAGCAGAACACATATTTAGTCGACAGCGTGGAAGCGCTGGAAAGAAAGATCAGTGAAGTCAGAAAGGCGCAGGAAGCCTTCTCAGAGTACACGCAGGAGCGGGTCGATCAGATCTTCCGCGCGGCGGCTCTGGCGGCGAACAAGGCGCGCCTGACCCTCGCGAAGGACGCGGTCGAGGAGACCGGCATGGGCGTCGTCGAGGACAAGGTCATCAAGAACAATTACGCGGCGGAGTATATCTACAACGCCTACAAGGACACGAAGACCTGCGGCGTGATCGAGGAGGACAACGCGGCGGGTATCGTGAAGATCGCGGAGCCGATCGGCGTGGTCGCGGCGGTCATCCCGACCACCAACCCGACCTCCACCGCCATCTTCAAGTGCCTGATCTCGCTCAAAACGCGCAACGGCATCATCATCTCGCCCCATCCGCGTGCGAAGAAGAGCACCATCGACGCGGCGAAGCTCATCCTCGACGCGGCTGTCAAGGCAGGCGCACCGGAGAACATCATCGCGTGGATCGACGTGCCCTCTCTCGACATGACCAACACCCTGATGAAGGAAGCGGACATCATCCTCGCCACCGGCGGCCCCGGCATGGTGAAGGCGGCGTATTCCTCAGGCAAGCCGGCGCTGGGCGTCGGCGCGGGCAACACCCCTGCCATCATCGACGAGAGCGCGGATATCGTCCTCGCGGTCAACTCTATCATCCACAGTAAGACCTTCGATAACGGCATGATCTGCGCGTCCGAGCAGAGCGTGCACGTCCATTCCTCGATCTATGACAGGGTCAAGGCGGAATTCGCCTATCGCGGCTGTTATTTCTTAAAGCCCGACGAGCTGAACAAGGTCCGCAAGACCATCATCATCAACGGCTCCTTAAACGCGAAGATCGTCGGACAGAGCGCATACAAGATCGCTCAGCTCTCCGGCGTGGACGTTCCCGAAAGCACGAAGGTGCTGATCGGTGAGGTCACGAGCGTCGATATCAGCGAGGAATTCGCGCATGAGAAGCTCTCCCCCGTTCTCGCGATGTACAAGTTCGACACCGTTGAGGAGGCGTTCGCGAACGCGGAGCAGCTCATCGCGGACGGCGGCTACGGTCACACCTCCTCCATCTATATCAACGAGCTGACCCGCGCGAATGTGCTCGCAGAGTTCATGGAGCGCATGAAAACCTGCCGCATCGTGGTCAACACCCCGTCCTCTCAGGGCGGCATCGGCGATATCTACAACTTCAAGCTGACGCCCTCGCTCACCCTCGGCTGCGGCTCCTGGGGCGGCAACTCGATCCATGAGAACGTCGGCGTGAAGCATCTTTTGAACATCAAAACCGTTGCCAAGAGGAGGAACAATATGCTGTGGTTCAGAGCGCCTGAAAAGGTTTATATGAAGCAGGGCTGTCTGTCCGTCGCGCTCGACGAGCTGGGCAGCGTTATGAATAAGAAGAAGGCGTTCATCGTCACGGACAGCTTCCTGTACGCGAACGGCTACACGAAGCCGATCGAGCAAAAGCTCGACGAACTCGGCATCATGCACACGACCTTCAGCGAGGTCGCGCCCGACCCCACTCTCGCCTGCGCGAAGATGGGCGCAAAGCTGATGGAGAGCTTCAAGCCCGACGTGATCATCGCGGTCGGCGGCGGCTCGCCGATGGACGCGGCAAAGATCATGTGGGTGCTGTATGAGCATCCCGAGGTCGACTTTGAGGACATGGCGATGCGCTTCATGGACATCCGCAAGCGCGTCTACACCTTCCCGCATATGGGCGACAAGGCGTATTTCATCGCCATCCCCACCTCCGCCGGTACAGGAAGCGAGGTCACGCCGTTCGCCGTCATCACCGACGAGCAGAGCGGCATCAAGTACCCGCTCGCGGACTATGAGCTCCTGCCCGATATGGCGATCGTGGACGCCGACATGATGATGAACGCGCCCAAGGGTCTGACCTCCGCCTCGGGTATCGACGCGGTCTCCCACGCGCTCGAAGCCTACGCCTCCGTCATGGCGACCGACTACACCGACGGTCTCGCTCTGCAAGCGTTGAAGGTGCTGTTCGAGTATCTCCCGAAGGCGTACGAGAGCGCCGTCACCGGTGTGCCGAACAAGGAGGCCAGAGAGAAGATGGCGAACGCCGCGACGATGGCGGGCATGGCTTTCGCGAACGCCTTCCTCGGCGTGATGCACTCCATGGCGCACAAGCTCGGCGCCTTCCACCATATCCCGCACGGTGTGGCAAACGCCCTGATGATGAACGAGGTGCTGATGTTCAACGCGAAGGAAGCTCCCGCGAAGATGGGCACCTTCCCGCAGTACGACCATCCGCACACCCTCAGGCGTTATGCAGAGGTCGCAGAAACCCTCGGCATCACGGGCGCTGACGACAACGAGAAGCTCCAAAACCTCCTCGACCGCATCACCGCCCTCAAGGAGGAGATCGGCATCAAGCCGACCATCCGCGATTACGTCCCGGATGAGGAAGCCTTCCTCTCCACCCTTGACGAGATGAGCGAGCAGGCGTTCGACGACCAGTGCACCGGCGCGAACCCGCGCTACCCGCTCATTTCCGAGATCAAGCAGATGTATCTTAACGCCTACTACGGCGAGCATAAAGATGTATAATCGGTTGAGATTGCCACGGGACAGCGCCAGCGCCATCCCTCGCAATGACCATTACGATAAGGAGGCATACCATGAACGAAAAACATGAGATTTTGGCTCAGAGAAGCCACAAGGTCATCTATAAGGACGGCGACACCGTTTTAAAGGTTTTCGACAGCGATTTCAGCAAGGCGGATATCCTCAATGAAGCGCTGAATCAGGCGCGTATCGAGGAAACCGGACTGAACGTCCCCAAGCTCCTGGAGGTCAGCAAGATCGACGGAAAGTGGGCGATCCGCACCGAGTATATCCCCGGCAAGACCCTCGCTCAGCTGATGGAGGAGAATCCCGACAAGCTCGACGAGTACCTCGACCTCTTCGTCAACATCCAGAAGGAGATCTTCAGCAAGCAGGCGCCCCTGCTCAACAAGATCAAGGATAAATTCAACCGCAAGATCAGCGCGAGCCGCTTTGACGCGACGACCCGCTATGAGCTGCACACGCGCCTCGACTCCATGAAGGATCACAAGAAGATCTGCCACGGCGACTTCACGCCCTCAAACATCATCATCACCCCCGACGGCGCGCGCGCGCGTTTATCTTCTGAAGAAAACTCAAACGCGGGAGATACAAATGAAACTGAGGCAACAAACAGTAACGCTCTTGCCGAATACTATATCCTCGACTGGTCGCACGTCACCCAGGGCAACGCCGCCGCTGACGCCGCGCGCACCTATATGCTCTTCTGCTTAAAGGGCATGGATGAGGTCGCGGAGAAGTACCTGAACCTCTTCTGCAAAAAGACCGACACCGCGAAGCAGTACGTCCAGCGCTGGATGCCGATCGTCGCCTGCACCCAGAGCGTCAAGGGCAAGGAGAGCGAGCAGGACTTCCTCGAGCGCTGGGTCAACGTGGTGGAATACGAGTAATCTTAATGAGGAATTAGGAATGTGGAATTAGGAATTAAGGGAAACGCTGACGCGTTTTGATTTGTAATAATAAAACAAATCGGGTGCGGGTGTCCCGCCGTCAATTCCTAATTCCTAACTCCTAATTTCTAATTATTATCCTGCTTTTCACAGAAAGGAACGTCAAACCATGTCAGAACTCACCCCCGGTATCACCGGAGAAAAGTCCGTTGCCGTATCCATTGAGAACACCGCCCTCGCGATGGGGAGCGGCACGCTCAGGGTCTTTGCCACCCCCGCGATGATCGCGCTGGTCGAGGGCTGCTGTGCGGAATCCGTGGAAGGATACCTCGGCGACGGCAACACCTCCGTCGGCACGCACATCGAGGTCGACCACCTCGCCGCCTCGCCCGTCGGCGCGTCCGTCCTCTGTAAGAGCAAGCTGACCGGCGTAGACGGCAGGAAGCTCGATTTCGAATTCGAGGTCTACGACAACAAGGACCTGATCGGCAAGGGCAGACACACCCGCTTCACCGTAGCCGCCGACCGCTTCCTCACCAAAGCCTACGGAAAACTGGAGAAGTAAGGTCTTACCGTAACGCTCAACAATTACCAATCGTAACAATATTTTTCCCAAAAGTTGTATAGTGATATGCAACTTTTTTCTTTGTCCGCCCATGGGTGAAAACATTCAGGAGGTATTTACCATGAAAAAGCCCAAAGGATTCTTCACCTATTTTCACCTTGCGAGCGTGATCGACAAGCTCTCCGACGCTCAGGCGGGTCGGCTCTACAAAGCCCTCATGCGCTACGGCGACAGCGGCGAGCTGACGGACTTCTCGGACGACCTCGCCTGCGACATGGCGTACACCCTCATGCGCGGAGAGATCGACGTAAACTTCGAGCGCTATCAGGAGATCTGCGAAAAGCGCACGGAAGCCGGCAAAAAAGGCGGTCGACCTCCAAAACAGCCGACCGATAAAAACCAATTGGTTTCTTAAAAAAGCAAAAAAACCTATATAAAGACAAAGAAAAAGAAAAGAAAAAGAAAATGTAATGTAATGAAATGAGAAAGAAAAGGAAAAAGAAAAAGACACAGCAGGCGTACTTTTCAACATTTCAACAGGTTTTCCACAGAGTTATCCACATAAAAGCTCCCCGTCGCAGTTGTTGACAGGGAGCTGTTTGTTTGATTTTATGCTATTTTACCTTTGTGACCTCTCCGATCCTGTAGGCTGTCCGCATATCAGCAAGATAATACTGGATGGCGGTCGCGTCGGTGATATCGGTATTGCCGTCCTTGTCAACATCGCCGTGGGTGATCTCGTCAGCGGCGAGCGGGGTGTCGAGCGAAGCAGATACGCGGCGGATGAAGGAGGCGTCTACCGCGTCGATCTCTCCGTTCGTGTCGACGTCGCCGAGGATATATGCGAAGCCGAAGGGCGTTCCCGGAACCGCCGTACCGTCAAAGATATAGCCCTGAGAGGGGATGGTATCGGTGTTCCTGTCTACGTTCAGCGCCTTCACCTGATCGCGCGTCAGAGAGAGCATTCCAAGATACGAAGCGTCCAGAAGCCCGTTTTCCACAAGGGTTTTTGCAACGGCATAAGAAGCGCAGCCGCCGGCGATCTCATCCACCGCAGCGTACCACATATCGTCGTCGCTGTTATACACATAACGGATGTTCTTTTTCTCTGTTTTGATCTCATCCACTGTATATCTCAGCTCATACTTTTTCTCGTCATAATTATAAGGATACCCAGTCACGTAGCTGATCAGCGGGATCTCGCGATCGGGCAGGTAGATGTCGCAGTTCGGGTGATCCTCGAATTTCGCGCCCTTCTCAAACATTCTCCACTCGTTGACGAATCTTCCGTCGACCCATCCGCCGCGGAAGTAGCCCATCTTACCGCCCCGGTAGTTGAGGTCGGCTACGCCCCACTTGTCATAGCTGATATAATCCGTGGTAATATCCGTGGAGCTTTTCGAGTAGACATAGGTGTAGACCGCTTTTGAGGTGTCATGATGACCGCCGGAGGACATATTGCTTCCCACCATCCTGACCCACGCTCCGTCGCCGACAGTGTCGCAGATGAAGCGGAAGGTCAGCTCGTCGTCACGCGGGATATCGTCCTCGATTTTCAGAGCGGCATAGTCCTTCAACAGCTGAGCGNGATCTTTCCCGCGCCGCCGTAGCTTTTCGTCACGCCGTCGAGAGTGATATTGACCAGCCAGTGGTTATCCGTCCTTTCATAGGTAGCATTGCTGTTCAGCCGCAGAGCGACAGCAACCATCATCCCCGGAAAGCCGAGGGAGTCATAGCGGAAGGGATAGATAGCCGAGGCAAACAGAGATCGGTCGTCCTCACGGTCAAAGGGGCTGTAGATATAGTAGCTCTGGTCGAGGTGACCGGCTCTGGCGAGCATCCAGTAGGGATCCTTGCGCTTGACCACGCCGCGGATATACGACCCGCTGTAGAAGCAAATGCTCTCAAAGCCTCTCTGCACCGCGTCCAAATTCTCAAAGAAGGAGCCTTTCGTCGCGAAGGTGTCGATCAGATAGTCAACGTCATCCTTGACCTTGGGGACAGTACAGGTGATATTGGTATCGTTCCATTTTTCATCCCGCCAGTTGTGTCCGGTCTTGTACTGGAGCTTTAGCTTGCCGCCGTCGGTGTTGTCTCTATTGCATATGAAGATATAGCCGCCCCCGACCCTGCAGTTGCTCTCGTCCTCATACTGCACATCGGCAAGTATGGTCGGCTCCTCATTCATATAGTCATAACAGAACATGAGATAGTCGGTCTCATTCTCCTTCTCAAAATAAACGGATTCGCTGTCAAGGAACCGGAAAGACCTCGGGTCGGGGTTGTCCGTTTTTACAAAGAAGAAGGTGTTGAACGGAGCAAGGAGCGGCTTTATCTCATAGGTGTAATCCGTGACGGACTTTCCCGCTCCGGTCGCGGCGAGAGCGGGCTTATCCTGCACGGTCGGCATGGCGGGAGCATCATCCTCCCCCACCCCGGGCGTCGGAGAGAAGATATCGGCATCAACGGACGTGCCCGCGCTTTCCTCGCCGTAGATCTCCGCGCGGATCGCATCCTCAGCCGCGCCTGCACCCGCAGGAACAGACGCAAGAGCGGACAACAGCAGAATGACTGCAAGCAAAACAGAAATGTTTCTTTTCATGGCTTTCCTCCTGACAGCAGCTTTCTGTTTCCCGGTTTTCCTGGCTGCAACAGTCGGGAGCGTTTTCCGAAGTGTTTTCCTTCGCCGCTTCCGGAATGCAGCAGTCCGGAGTTTTTTCTGAAACAGTCTCTTTCACGGCTTCCTGCTGACAGCAGCTGTTCGTTCCTTCCCGGCCGCAGCAATCACTGGGTTCTGCACTCCGGATGCTTCCGGCAAAGAAGAGGAAGATGAAGCTGAGAACGAGACTAAGGAATTGAATCAATCGAGTGCCCTCCAAACCGTAAAATGAGTATAAAAAATGGAAGTCTTACACATACTTCCAGCGTTCCGCTTATCTGAACCTTTTTGTTGAGCTGTCACATTCGGGACGTGCAACATCGGCCGATCCGGGAAACGCTGAACCGCATCGTACATAAACACATGCCCATTCGTGTGCCAGTCTGCTTCAGTGACATGCCCCGTTCCTCCCTTCAAAAGTATGACCGTATTGTACATGACGTTCACACATTTGTCTAATATCATATAGGAATAATAGGTAATAGCCTCCGGCTATAACTCACTTGTGCTGCTTTTCACTCTGTGACTTGTTTTCCAAGTATTTGCGAAGCTTTTCAATATACAGCTGACCCATCCGGCTCAGGATCATGTTTTCCTTTACGATAAACCCGATTTCCATTCTGCTTCCGGCCGGATCTCCGTCTGTTTCAAAGGGGACAGCGATATGATCGGAACCGTTCAGCTCCTCGCAGATGATGCCGGAACAGAGCGTATACCCGTTCAGTCCGACCATGAGATTCAGCATTGTTGCCCGGTCGTTGACTTTGATTGTCCGAGGATACTCGTTGGTGCTCAGAATTTCCTCCGCGTAGTAGAAGGAGCCATTTGCTCCCTGCTCAAAGGAAAGGCACGGATAATCCACGAGATCTCCGAACCGGATGGATTTCCTGCCGGCAAGCGGGTGGCCTTTCCATAAATAGACATAAGCATTGCAGTCGATCAGATGATGAAACTCCAGACTGTTGGTCCGCAGGATTTTCTGGATAGCCTTTCGGTTGAAATCACTCAGGTAGAGGATACCTATTTCGCTTCTTCCGGTGGAGACATCATCAATGACCTCACTGGTTTTTGTTTCCCGGATCGCGAATTCATATTCTTCCGTATCGAATTCCTTCACCATTTCTACAAAGCTTTT
>CACYFH010000024.1 GCA_902773635.1 uncultured Ruminococcus sp.
CCGAGGTTGGAGGAAGCCTCCGCCATCGCGAGGATATAGTAGCACGGCAGGGCGAATTTCAGCTCAGGCAGATCGAACCAGACGATCTCCGCGCCCATTTCCTCATAGGACTTGATCGCGTCCAGGACAGCCTGCTTGACGTCCTCGCGCACGCCGTCGAGGTACTCGCGGGCGACGCCGATCCTCTTGCCCTTGATGTCATCATAAAGAGTCGGCAGAGCGGGCGCGCTGCCCTGAGAGGTGGAGTCGCGCTCGTCGTACTTCGCGATCGCATCGAAAACGATCGCCGCATCCTCAACGTCGTGGGTGATGGGTCCGATCTGGTCAAAGGAGGAAGCGTAGGCGATCAAGCCGTAACGCGAGACCGCGCCGTAGGTGGGCTTTAAGCCGACGATACCGCAGAAGGACGCGGGCTGGCGGATCGAGCCGCCCGTATCGGAGCCGAGACCGTAAACGGCGAGGTTGCCGCCGACAGCGGACGCAACGCCGCCCGACGAGCCGCCCGCCACATGGTCAAGGCTGTGGGGGTTCTTGGAGCCGCCGTAGTAGGAGGTCTCGCAGGAGGAGCCCATCGCGAACTCGTCCATGTTGGTCTTGCCGAGCATGACCACGCCCTCTTTTTGGAGCAGTTCGTAAACGGTCGCGTCGTAGATCGGCTTGTAGCCGGTGAGGATCTTGGAGGCGCAGGTGGTCTCGATGCCCTTGGTGGAGATATTGTCCTTGAGGGTCATCGGGATGCCCTCGAGCAGTCCGATCTCCTGACCTGCCGCGAGCTTCTCGTCGACCTTCTGAGCCTGAGCGAGAGCGACCTCGGGGGTCACGGTGATATAGGCGTTTAATTCTTTATTGGAATTTTCAATCGCGTCGAGGTACTTCTTGGTCAGCTCAACGCAGGTGATCTCTTTATTTACGAGCATCTCATGGATGCGTTTGATCTGTCCCATCTTACGCTCTCTTTCTGACGAGGAAGTGATCCTCCGCCTGCTCGGGGGCGTTCTTCAGGATCTCCTCGACGGGTAAGGATTCTTTGACCTCGTCCTTGCGGAAGGCGTTAGACAGGTTATTGATGTTATCGAACTCGCCGCTTTTCACCTCAACGCTGTTGATGGTGTCGGCGAAGGCGACGATCTTCTGCATTTCCTCCGTCAGGCTGTCAAGATCCTTTTCATCGACAAACAGCTTACTGAGCAGAGCGATGTTCTCAATGTCTTCTCGTGTTACCATAATGTGTATCCTTTCTATAGCCTCCCTCCGCTTCATCGGGGAGAAGCCGTTAAGAGCCTTCCAATTGAGGGAAGGCTTTTTTATCTCAACTTGATGTGGACCTCTCTGAGCTGTTGCTCGCTGACCTCTCCGGGAGAGCCGAGCAGGACGTCCTGGGCGTTCGAGTTCATCGGGAAGGCGATGACCTCGCGGATGTTCTCCTCCTCAGTCAGGAGCATGAGCATACGATCCACGCCGGGAGCCATGCCCGCGTGCGGCGGAGCGCCGTACTGGAACGCCGTGTAGAGGGAACGGAACTTCTCCTTGAGGTCGTCCTCGGTGTAGCCCGCGATGGAGAACGCCTTGACCATGATGTCGAGGTCGTGGTTGCGGACAGCGCCGGAAGAAAGCTCCACGCCGTTGCAGACGATATCGTACTGGTAGGCGAGAACGTCGCAGGGATCCTTCTCAAGGAGCGCCTGCATACCGCCCTGCGGCATGGAGAAGGGGTTGTGGGTGAAGATGATCTGGCCGCTCTCCTCGTCCAGCTCGTACATCGGGAAGTCCACGATGAAGCAGAAATCAAAGCGGCTCTTGTCGATCAGGTCGAGACGGGTCGCGACCTCGGTACGGATCTGACCCGCGAGCTTGGGCGCTTCGGCGGCGGTATCGGCGATGAAGTAGATCACGTCGCCCGCCTTGGAGCCGTTGCGGCGTATCAGCTCTTCACGGTCGCCGGGCTTTAAGAACTTGTCGATCGGGCCGTCGAAGAGCAGGTCGTCGGTGACCTTGACGTAGCCCAGACCCTTCATGCCGATGGAGAGGGCGAACTCCTCCATCTTCTTGAACCAGCTCTTGGAGCAGGAAGCCGCGCCGGGCACGTTGATGGAGCGGACGCACTTCTTAAGGAAGGGCTTGAAGTCGGTCTCCTCAAACATGTCGGAGATCTCCACGATCTCCAGCGGGTTGCGGAGGTCGGGCTTATCGGAGCCGTATTTCAGCATGGATTCCGCGTAGGAGATACGGCGGAAGGGAGGCTTGGATATTTCTTTATCGGAAAATTTCTTGAAGGTTTCATAGAGCACGGTCTCCGCAACCTCAAAGACGTCCTCCTGAGTGGCGAACGCCATCTCAAAGTCGAGCTGGTAGAACTCGCCGGGGGAACGGTCGGCGCGCGCGTCCTCGTCTCTGAAGCACGGCGCGATCTGGAAATACTTATCAAAGCCCGAGACCATCAGAAGCTGCTTGAAGATCTGCGGCGCCTGCGGCAGGGCGTAGAACTTGCCCTTATGCTTACGCGAGGGGATCAGGTAGTCGCGCGCACCCTCCGGCGAGGACACGCCGAGGATGGGAGTGCTGATCTCCAGAAAGCCCATCTCGCTCATCTTCTCGCGCAGGAAGGAGATCACCTGAGAGCGCAGGACGATATTGTTGTGCACCTTCGGGTTACGCAGGTCGAGGAAGCGGTAACGCAGGCGGGTATCCTCGTTGGTCGCGGTAGAGGACACGACCTCAAAGGGCAGGTTGTTCTTGCACTTGCCGAGAATGGTGAGCGTCTCGGCGACGACCTCCACGGTACCGGTCGCGATCTTCGGGTTATAGGTCTCCTCGTCGCGCTTGACGACCTTGCCGGAGACGGTGACGGTGCACTCGCGGTTCACGCCGTCGAGCAGGCTCTCGTCATGGACGACGACCTGGGTCACGCCGTACTGGTCGCGCAGATCGAGGAACAGAACGCCGCCGTGGTCGCGGATATTCTCGACCCAGCCGGACAGACGCGCCTCATCTCCTATATTTTTCTCTCTGAGCTCCCCGCAGGTGACGGAGCGATAGATATTAGCTTTCATTTTTCATATTCCTTTCGATGGATACAGTTGTATCAGGGCATTTTTCCCTATTCTGTAGTATTATAGCACAACTGAATGACAAAGGCAAGGCGGCGAGCCGCTTTTTTTCTGATTATCGAAAAAGTTAGGAATTAGGAATTAGGAATTAGGAATGAGGAATTAGGAATGAGGAATGAGGAATGAGGAATTAAGGGAAACGCTTCGCGTTTTGGATTTCTATTGATATAATCCAAACGTTTCCGATCCTAATGATAAATCAGGTGCGGACAGCGTCCGCCATTCATTCCTAATTCCTAATTCCTAATTCCTCATTCAAATAAAGCTCCTAACTAACCAAAAGCTCCCTTCCCGGAGGAAAGGAGCTTCTGGTTTATAAAATCACGTTTTACTTGAGGTAGCTCTGGCCGGAGGGTCCGATCGCGCCGGAAATGCCCTTGTAGCCGGATGCGCAACAAACGTAGACGCGCATGTTGCCCTTGCCGACGGAGGGGACGGAAAGAGTGCCGTTGGAGACGGTCTTGCTTTCGCCGGTGACAGCGTCGATATAGGTGCCGTTCGGGATGTTCTTGAAGGTCGCGCCGTCGGTGACCGCTACGCAAGCGAGGGAATCGACGTTGCTGGTGTTGCCGGTCTTGGCGTCGGTGTACTTGCCGGTGTAGCGTCTGATGTACGCCATGTTGCCGCTGACGTAGCTGCCGTCGGTGGTGTACTGACCGAGCTGGAGCGCGGGGATCGCACGGCGAATCGCGTTGAGCTTCTGCAGGTGCTTGGAGAGCGGCTTGCCGAGCGTGGTGTTAGCCGCGCCGGTCGCGGTGTACTGGGAGAAGTCGGTCGCGTTGACGGTGCCCTCGATGTGATCGCCGAAGTACGCACGGCCGGTGTTCTTGAGCTGCATGTTGGGACCGTCGTCGATCTTACAGCCCTTCTGGAACTCGATCTCAGAGCCGTAGAACAGGCACGGGATACCGCGGAAGGTGAACATCAGGTCGAGGTTCTCCGCCCAGGTGGACTCGCCGCCGGTGAAGCGCTGGGTCTGGTTCTGGTCGGGCGCGTAGTCGTGGGAATCAACATAGGTGACGTTCCATGTCGCGTCGTTGTTGTACTGATCCTGACCGCGAGCCGCGCCGAACGCGCCGGAAGCGGAGTCGAACTGCCAGTGCATGGTGAAGTCGATGACGCCCATGCCGGAGTTCTTGGAGTAGTCGGGAGTATGGTAGGCGATGCCGTTGAGGAAGGCATTCGTCGAGGTCGGCTGACCGGAGGTGCTGACGTGCGCCTCGGAATAGGCGATGGTGTTCTCAAGATTCTTCTTGATGGTCGCCGGATCGGTGCCGTCGGAGAGCTTCGCGAGGTCGGCGGCAGAATCATCCCAGGTATAGAACTGGACGGACTCAGCCGCGTTATCGCGGTACCAGGTCTGGCTGAAGCGGCAGCATACCTCGCCGAACATGTAGAAGTTGTTGTTGCCCGCAGCCTTCGCGCTGGCGTTGATGCGGTCGTTGTACCACTTGTTCAGGGACAGTCTCGGGATATGGCGGACGGTATCGACGCGGAAGCCGTCAACGCCCATATCGAGATAGTTGGAGTATGCGTCCACGATATAATCGGAGACAGCCTTGTTCTCGGTGTTCAGGTCGACGCAGTCGCCCGCGATCTGACAGAACTTACAGGTCCAGTCGTCCCAGTTCAGGCTCGCGAAATAACCGTTGTGGTAGTAGTTGTTGGGGTTCGCGTCCTTATCGGTGGAGACCATACCGTTGAAGCCCTGGGTCTGCTTGATCAGCTGGAGACGGGAGTCATACTGACGCTGAGGAGTCAGCGCGTAGTACTCCTCGGGAGTGGAGACCTTGTTGTAATCGAGCAGCGACTGGGACGGGATCATGCACGCCTCGATGTCGGAGAGGTCGGCGTCGTAGTTCTTGGTGAACACGGGCGCGAGGGTATTCTCACCGAAGTTAGAGGTATGGTTCCAAACGACGTCCTGAATGATCTTCATACCCTTGTCATGCGCCGCGGCGATCAGATCCTCATAGGTGAAGTCGTCGCTCTCATAACGGGGATCGACCTTGGAGAAGTCGAGCGCATGGTAGCCGTGGTAGTCATAGCCGGAGGCGTTCTCAACGACAGGGGTGATCCAGATCGCGGAGAAGCCCAGCGCCTTGATGTAGTCGAGCTTGTCGGCAAGACCCTTGAAGTCGCCGCGCCATGCGGGATCGTCGTCGCCGTTGCCCGCCTTTCCGTCATCCCAGCAGTGGACGTTGTTCGACTTATCGCCGTCGAAGAAACGGGTGGTGATGACGAAGTAGATGGAATCCTGACGCATATCGACGGAGGTGTAATCATCCTCGACATAAGGATTCTTCTTGCGGAAGCGGCCGTCTCTGTACCACCATTCGCCGGTGGTGCGGGTCAGCTCCTTGGAGAGCTGACCGGACAGATTCTGGGTGCCGTCGGTGATCATAAGATTGATCTTGCTGGTGTTCGTGAAGGTGTAGGTGTACCATGCAGGACCGGTCTGAGCGGTATCGCGGGTCATCTTGACGCCGGGATAGGCGGTCTCTTTGTTGGTGGGGAGTGCGTTCCAGTAGTAGATATACGGAACCTTGTCCTTGCTCTCGACGTGAATGATGATGCTGTCGGCGCCGGTCTCAGCGAGATCGGCGTCAGCCGCTTCATCGGCGAGGTCGGCGTCAGCCGCGACCTCGGCGACGTCCTCATTCGCCGCGTTCGCAGATATAACGGCAACGGAGAACAGGAGCGCCAGGCACATCAAGAGCGCCAGGATACGGGAAAACTTTTTCATTCTCTGTTACCTCCTTTTAAGATAGATCGGGCGAGAACGCCGTGATGATACCGACGATGAAGCGCTGGATCCAGGTCGCATCGCTGATATCGACTTCGCCGTCATAGTTGACGTCTGCATTCTCGAGATTGATCGGCCACGGCGTCGGGATGCCTACGTCGTAGCGCTGGATGAAGGTCGCGTCGTTGACGCTGATATCCTCGTCCTCATCCGCGTCGCCCTTGAGTATCTTCGCGCCGGAGCCCTCGGTCGGCTTCTGAGTGGGAGCCGGAGTGGTGGGAGCGGGCGTAGTGGGCTTCTGGGTCGGAGCGGGAGTGGTCGGCGTGGGCGCAGCCTGTGTCGGAGACTGGGTCGGTACGTTGCCCTGGGTCTCGATCGCCTGAGTCGGGGTCAGAGAACCGACAGCGCTGAAGGTGTAGTCGCGCTCGACCGTCTTGTTATCGCTCGCCTGCACGCTGACAGTCACGGTGTAGGTGCCGGCAGAGGTGAAGGTGTAGCTGTAAGAGGTGTTGCGGGTGTAGTACGGGGTGTTGACGATATTGCCCGCCGCGTTTTTGACCGTGTACTTGTAGAACAGCAGATTGGTGCCGGTCTTGCCGCCGCCCGCGGAGACGGTGAGCTTCGTGGAGACGGAGGTCTTGACCTCGCCGCCTGCCGGAGAGACCGTCTTGATGTAGGGAGCCTCTACGGAAGTGCCGCTCTCAATGACATATGTCTTGGTGCGCTGGTTGGTGTTGCCCTTCGCGTCGCGGAAGTTATAAACGAGCGTGTAGGTACCCGCCGAAGCAGGAACCCACGGAACGGAATTGCGGGTGCTGAAATCGGACAGGACGGTGGTGGCGGAGCCGGACTTGACGGAGAACTTGTAGTAGACCGTGCCCTCGCCCTCAGCCGCAGCGCTCAGGGTGACGCCCACGCCGTCGTACTGCGGGGACTGCAGATCGGTCGCATAGGAAGAGACCTGCAGGGGTGAGGTGTCATAAACTTCCCAGTCACCGGTCTTGTTGTTGTAAACATAGCCTGCGCCGGGGAGAACCATATCTCCGGTTTTTGTCGAGTCGCTGCCGACGTTGAAGATGATGTTCTTATAGGTTTTCGGCATCTCATAACGCCAGACGCTGCCGCCGATGTTGGTCATCGTGACGCCCGGCCACGCCTTGTTCTTGTCGCTGTCGCTGTTCCACATATAGGCGTAGACGGTGCTCCAGCCCGCCTCGTTATCGCAGTAGACATAGTTCTTGGTACCGGGAGCGGTGGTGGGAGAAACGGTAGTGGGCTTGACCGTGGTGGGAGTGACCGTGGTAGGTGTGACGGTAGTAGGCTTCGGGGTCGTGGGAGCCGGAGTGGTGGGTTCAGCGCTCTCGGAGCCTGCCTTGACGGCGTTCACGCCTGCGGAGGCGGAAGTGAAGTAGATACGGATGGCATCGCCGGTCGGATTCCACAGGTGTAAGCAGTTGAAGCCGTGGTAGTTGCCCGCCTGCAGATAGTACGAACCGCCGTTCGCGACCTTCTGGACTGCGGGGGTCTTGACCGCGTAGTTCGCGGAGTTATTGATCGTCGAAATGACGAAGCAATAATCGCCGCGGGAACCTGCAAGGTCATAGTAGTAGTAGCCTTTTGCGCTATCATAAGTGAAGGCGCCCGTCGGGGTGTTGCTGTTGAAGTTCGGAGAATTGCTGTTCTCGCCCCACAGGTAATAGGTGTTCGCGCCTGTCTGAGCGAGACCCGCATCCGCTTCTGCCGCACCGGTGACGACGGCGAACGCCGTTGTCGAAACGAGCAGGATAAGACACAGCACGACGGATAACGCGCGCCGGATGAACTTATCGGATAGTCTCATGATAGTTCCCTCCTTTTTCATGTTAATCTTCGGTATATCAAGGTATATACCTAGTTACTATAATTATAAAATATGACAGGGTTATTAAATTTCTAAATCAGAATTATATTTCATGGGATAATACACAATATTCCGACCCCGCTTTTGTGCAATATTTACCAACCAGGAGCGTAGGGGGTAGGAGAGTTAGGAGTGAGGAGTTAGGAGTTAGGAGTTTAGGGCGGGCGTTGCCCGCACCCAATTAATGTTAAACGCTCATGGTATTTTACAGAGTACCATGAGCGTTTTTGCGTAATCATTCTATTTGTTTGAGCGGAGCGAGTGACAATAATTCCTAAGTAAACAATGATTAATTCGGTTTTCATTTTCGCAGTCATTCCGAGGGAGCGACTAAGCGACCGTGGGAATCCCACAAATAGGGGCAGAAACGTCGGTTTCCCCTCATTGTGGGATTGCCACGGGCTAAAGCCCTCGCAATGACATCGTAATTAATCAGTGCTTACCTAATTCCTAATTCCTAATTCCTAATTCCTAATTCCTAATTTCTCACTCGCCCTTGATCCGTTTCCAATACTCCTGATACGCCTGCTCGGTTTTGTTCTCGCCGGGCGTGTAGTAATGATGGTCGCGGATATCGTCGGGGAGGTACTGCTGGTCGATCCAGTGGTTGGGATAGGAATGGGGATAGAGGTAATGCTGACCCTTCACGGCGCGTTCCTCGCCGTCGTAGTGGACGTTCTGGAGCTGTCGCGGCACGACCTGTCCCAGTCCCGCTCTCACGTCAGCCTGCGCCGCGGAGATCGCGCTCTCGCCGGAATTGGACTTGGGCGCGAGACACACCATGATGACCGCGTCCGCAAGAGGGATCCGCGCCTCCGGGAAGCCAACCTGCATCGCGATATCCACGCAGGACTTCACGATCGGGATGATCTGCGGATAGGCAAGCCCCACGTCCTCACAGGCGCAGACGACCAGCCTTCTGCAGGCGGAGATCAGATCATCCGCTTCGACCAGTCTGGCGAGATAAAACAGCGCCGCGTCCACATCCGAGCCGCGCATGCTCTTCTGGTAGGCAGAGATCACGTCATAGTGGGCGTCGCCGTCGCGATCATAGCGCGCGCCGGAGCGCTGGGTCAGGGACTTGGCGAGCTCCTCGTCGACCGTGACCGTCTCTTCCCCGCTCCCCGCGAGCACGCAGAGCTCGACCGCGTTGAGCGACTTTCTCACGTCGCCGCCGCAGGCGGAGCAGATATGCGCCTTCGCTTCCTGTGAGAAGTTGATCTCTCTGCCCTGCTCCTCGCTGAGCACGCGGATGGCGCGGTCGATTGCCTTCATGATCTCCTCCGGCTCGACCGGCTTGAACTCGAACACCGTCGAGCGCGAGAGGATCGCATTATAAATGTAAAAGTAGGGATTCTCGGTGGTGGAGGCGATCAGGGTGATCGAACCGTTCTCGATGAATTCCAGAAGCGTCTGCTGCTGCTTTTTGTTGAGATACTGGATCTCGTCGAGGTAGAGCAGGACGCCGTTCATGCCCTCGAAGGTGTTCAGCGAGGACACGATATCCTTGATGTCGGCGGTGGAGGCGGTGGTGCCGTTGAGCTTCTTGAAGGAGCGGTTGGTGATCCGCGCGATATAGGAGGCGAGGGTCGTCTTCCCCACTCCGGACGGGCCGTAAAATATCAAATTGGGGATCCTTCCGCTCTCGATGATCTTCCGCAGGGGTCGTCCGGGAGCGAGAAGCTCCTTCTGACCGACGATATCATCGAGCGATTGCGGGCGCAGCCTGTCGGCAAGCGGGGTATTCATGGTTTTTTCCTCCGGAAAATAGTGAATAATGAATACTGAATAATGAATAACGAATAATGGCGGTCACTCGCTGCGCTCGAACAATTTTATTCATTCGGGTGCGGGTGTCCCGCCCATTATTATTCATTTTTCAGTTTTAAGTCTTCAGTTTTCAGTTCTTACTCGTACAGCGGATACTTCTCGCACAGGTCGGCTACCATCTTGTCGACGGTCTCCTTGTTGCCCTCGAAGTCCTTGATGACGAGGCTGATGCACTCGGCGATCACGTCCATATCCTCTTCCTTGAGACCTCTGGTGGTGACGGCAGCGGTGCCGATACGGATGCCGGAGGTGACGAACGGAGAGAGCGGCTCGCCGGGGATGGTGTTCTTGTTGACGGTGATGTGCACCTCGTCGAGATTATGCTCCAGATCCTTGCCGGTCACGCCGTCCTCGCGCAGATCCATCAGCATGACGTGGTTGTCCGTGCCGCCGGAGACGAGCTTATGACCGCGCTTAACGAGACCGTCAGCCAACGCCTTGCAGTTCTTGACGATCTGCTCGGCATACGCCTTGAACTCAGGCTGCATCGCTTCCTTGAAGCAGACAGCCTTCGCCGCGATGATGTGCATAAGCGGACCGCCCTGCATACCGGGGAAGAGCGCCTTGTCGATCGCCTTTGCGTACTGCTCCTTGCACAGGATCATGCCGCCGCGCGGACCGCGGAGGGTCTTGTGGGTGGTGGTGGTGACGAAATCCGCATAGGGAACGGGATTCTCATGCTGACCGCCGGCTACCAGACCCGCGATGTGCGCCATATCGACCATCAGCATCGCGCCGACCTCGTCGCAGATCTCGCGGAAGCGCTTGAAGTCGATCGCGCGGGGATAAGCGGAAGCGCCGCAGACGATCATCTTGGGCTTGCACTCCTTGGCGATCTCCAGAACCTTGTCGTAGTCGATCACATGGGTCACGGGGTCAACGCCGTAGCTGACGAAGTTGAAGTACTTACCGGAGAGGTTGACCGGTGAGCCGTGGGTCAGGTGGCCGCCCTCAGAGAGACTCATGCCCATGACGGTGTCGCCCGGCTCGAGCATCGCAAAGTAGACGGTCTGGTTCGCCTGAGAACCGGAGTGGGGCTGGACGTTCGCGTGATCCGCGCCGAACAGCTCGCAGGCTCTCCTGCGGGCGATATCCTCTGCTACGTCAACGGCATAGCAGCCGCCGTAGTAGCGCTTGGAGGGATAGCCCTCGGCGTATTTGTTGGTGAGGACAGAGCCCATCGCCGCCATCACAGCGGGAGAAACGATGTTCTCGCTGGCGATCAGCTCGAGGTTCTGACGCTGACGCTTTAATTCCAGCGCCATCGCATCGCCGATCTCCTCATCATACTGCTTTACAAACCCGATTGAATCCATTAAGTCCTTGTACATCTTATACCTCCAAATATTTTTAAATACGGAATAGATATATATTAACAGGAATTGCTCCCCTTGATTTCATTCACCAAGCTCCTAAGGTCGTCCTCAGTCTCCATCGAGAACGCGAGGTTGCGGAGCTTCGCGGCGTTTTTGAAGCCCTTGAGATAATAGGCGGTGTGCTTGCGGGCTTCCCGCATGCCGACGCGCTCGCCCTTGTATTCCACAAGGCTTTTGATGTGCCTCAGAAGCACGTCGCACTTTTCATCGAGCGTCGGGGTGGATATTATATTTCCTGTAGAGAAATATTCATTGATCTCCCTGAACACCCACGGATTGCCCAGCGCCCCGCGTCCGACCATCAGGTAGTCACAGCCGGTGTATTCCATCACGAACTGCGCGGACCTCGCGTCGACGATATCGCCGTTGCCGATCACGGGGATCGAGAGGGCTTGCTTGACCTTTCGGATGATATCGTAGTTGACCGGCGGGGCGTAAAACTGCTTGCGCGTCCTGCCGTGGACAGTCACCGCCTGCGCGCCGTTTTTCTCAGCGATCAAGGCGACCTCGACGGCGTTGATGTGTTCCTCGTCAAAGCCGGAGCGGATCTTCACCGTCACGGGGATATCGACAGCGCGGCTGACAGCTTGTACAATCCTGCCGCACAGGTCGGGGTCGCGCATCAGCGCCGCGCCCGAACCGCCGCCCGCGATCTTGGGGGCGGGACAGCCCATGTTGATGTCGATGACCTCGGGCTTGTACTGCATCGCAAAGCGCGCCGCGTCAGCCATCGTCTCAGGCTCCGTGCCGAAGATCTGCACCGCGCAGGGTCTCTCCGTCGCGGAGATCTCCATCAGCTCGGCGCTCTTCTTCGAATGATAGGCGATGCCCTTGGAGCTGACCATCTCGCTCACGCAGTAGCCCGCGCCGAACGCCATGCACAGCTCCCGAAAGGCTCTGTCCGCGACCCCCGCCATCGGCGCGAGCGCGGCATAGCCGTTCAATGTTATATTTCCAATCTGCATCGGTAGTATTCCTTATCCTCTGCGGCTGGTGCGCTTGCTGACCAGCACGCCGACCACGACCGCGATCCCCAGCGCAACGCACAGCCACATCACGATGCCCGAGAACATGGAAGCGTCGGAGACGCCCACGTCGGGGATCACCACGGCTGTCGCGCTTTTGACCTCGCCGGGATTTGCTTCGGGAAGCTCGCTGAGGTGCTCCGGCTCGCTGTAGGTGGAGTCCCAGCCGTCGTTGCCGTAGATATATTCCTGGATCGGCTCATAGACGTCGTCCCAGCCGCTCTGATTATCCGCAGGCTGTTCCGCCTGCTGATCATCCTGCTGTTCGGGCTGAGAGGGTGTGTCCTGCGGTTGTTCCGCGTTCCCTTGCTCGGGATCGGGCTGATTCTCCTGCTCAGACTGCTGATCCTCGCCGGGCGCGGATTCGACCGTGCTGACGGTAGTGTCGCCGTCCTCAGGCTCAGCAAAGACCGTCAGCATCCCGACCGCGCCGACACAGCACAGCACGAGCAGAAGCGATATGAACTTGGTGAAGCTCTTGCGCATTCTCATAAACACCTCACGGTTCGACTCTATTTACCGGCGAAAGGTTTAATAGCCCTTTAAACTGCTAAACCATGACATATTATAACAAGACCCCGGCCTTTTTGCAAGACCGGGGAGAGAAGATTGAAGATATTCACAGAAGTTCATTCTTTTAACAGCAGACTTGACAGCGCATTTGCCAAATATTCGCCCGTGCGCTTGGTCTCCTCCACCGTATTCGCGTCCGTGCCGACCTCGATCAGCAGGGAGCCGTTGTTGTAATTCATATTATAGGTATAGTCGTCAAAGTCCAGCGGACGGGTCATCCCGGGGTAGAGATCCTCGCACTTCTTCTGCAATTGCAAAGCAAAGATCAGGTTCTCGTCCCAGAAGTCGAAGTCGCCGTCCGTGTCGCGCCCGGTCATAATCATGATCTGCGCCGCCTTCTGACCGTCATGCTCAAACACCGGCTTATACTTCGTGCCGTCGGAGGAGGTCATGGAATCGCGATGCAGGTCGATGGTGATCTTCAGGCGCGGGTACTTCTCGCCGTATTTGCAGACGGTCTCCCATGAGCGTGCGTAGGAGCCCTCATAGGACGGATAGTCGTGGAGGGTCGTGTCGTGCACCGCGCCGATCCCGTTCGCGCGGAGGGTCTCGACCAGTCTCTCCCCCACCGCCATCACGCCCTGCTCGGGGTCGGTGGAGCGCGGGTAGAAGTCGTCGTAGTACACGCCGTCGTCCTCGTCGAGATAGCTCTCGCAGGTGTGGGTGTGGTAGACGAGCACCTGCACGGCACGGTTGTCCTCTATCTCAAACGGCAGATCGCTGTTGAGGATGCTCCCGACGTCAAGGGTGTAATCCGTACCGTTGCAGATCTCGATATTCTCAAAGCTCAGGTTGCCGTCGCCGCCGCTGATCTCAACGACCGGGTGCGGCTCGCCGGTGTGGACGGTGTTCTTCGGGCGCGCGGCTTCCTCGGCCTGGGTCGGCGTCTCGGCATGCGGACGCGGACGCGCGGTCGGCGCGGGCTGATCAGGCTCGTCGGGGACGTCGGCGGAGCCGTTGACAAAGCTCAGTTTTCCCGCTAAGAGCGCCGCGTCATCCAAAAGCGGCATCGCGCTTTTGGCACGGTAGACCGCGAGCCCCAGTCCGATTGCCGCTACCGTGAAGAGCGCCGTCACGGAGCAGATTGCGTGTAAATGCTGTTTCTTCATTCTCTCACCTTTGCACAAAACCAGTTTGCTTCATTATACGCGGGCGAGAATGAAAATATGATCGAAACCGCTACAGCAGATTCAGGAGATCGTCCGTGTCGATATCGCTCTGCAAAGCCATGTTGATGCTCAGAGAGATCAGGTGCGCCGCGCGGGAGACCAGCAGGTCGACCTCCTTGGGCGTGACGACCATCCCCCTGCCCTGCGGAGATACGGCGCGGCTGAGCGCGACGCTCTCCTGCTCGTCGTCGATGTCGAGCAGGTCGAAGGCGAGGGTCAGCGCGTCCACCACCGTCGGCACGCCGATCGCGATGACGGGTATGCCCATCGTCTCCCGGTCGAGACGGATGCGCCGGTTGCCCACCCCCGCGCCGGGGGTGATGCCCGCGTCGGAGATCTGGACGGTACAGCCTAAGCGTTCCAGCCTGCGCGAGGCGAGCGCGTCCACCGCGATCATTGCGGAGGGTCGGATATTGCGGATCACGCCCTGCAACAGCTCTCCTGTCTCGATGCCTGTCTGACCCGTCACGCCGGTGTTCATCACGGCGACCGCGCGCAGGCGGTCGAGCCCCGTCGCACGCGCAAGCTCCCCGGAGATATGCCGCGTCGCGAGCACCTTGGACGCCGCCTTGGGGCCGAGCGCGTCGGGCGTGATCTCCACATTCCCCAAGCCGGCCACGAGCACCAGTCCGTGCACGGGCAAAAGCCGCCTGATCTCCTCCGAGAGCGCCCGCACCCGCTCGTCCGTGTCGCGGATATTGTCCGTCAGCGGCGGGAGCTGGGCGGTCACATAGGTGCCCATCGGCTTTTTGAGCAGTTGAGACGCCCGCTGTGTCACGATATGCAGGCGCTCGATCTCCAGTCCCGCGACCCGCTCCGCCTTATACTCCGCGCCGCGCACGTCCTCGCCGAGCAGCTCGCGCTCCTCGACCGCGAGGTCGGTTCTGCGTTCCATATACAACCCCTCTTTGCTTTTTGGCATTATTATACGCAAAAAACTCGTTTACATTCGCGAACGGTTGTGGTATATTGAATGTAATGAGGAGTTGGTTGCTGGTTGCTGGTTACTGGTTGCTGGTTGCTGGTTGCTAGTTACTAGTCACTGACCACTGATCACTGTTAATTCCACCACTCCTCACTCCTAAGTAAATGCTGATTAATGTAGCTTTCATTTACGCCGTCATTCCGAGGGAGCGACTAAGCGACCGTGGGAATCCCACAAATAGGGGCAGAAACGTCGGTTCCCCTCATTGTGGGATTGCCACGGGCTAAAGCCCTCGCAATGACATCGTAATTAATCAGTGCTTACCTAATTCCTAATTCCTAACTCCTAACTCCTAACTCCTAACTCCAAAAAGGGGGATGAAAATATGAAAAGAAAGATCCTCGCTTTCCTATTGGCGGGAGCGATGCTCGGCGCGGTCTCGCTGCCCGCGCAGGCGGCTGAGCTCGACGCCGCCGCTCTGGGAGCGCACACGGACGCGGCGGTCGTCGCGGCGGATTATCCTGCCGTCGGCTCACAGCTCACGCCCTCAGGGGAGCTTCCGTCCTACTACAGCTCGCGTGACCTCGGCTACACCACACCGGTCAGGCAACAGCGCTACAACACCTGCTGGGCGTATTCCTCTACGGCGTCGCTCGAGAGCCGCCTGCTCCGCTACGGCGAGAACGCATCCCACTTCTCCACCATGTTCATGAACTACTGGGGCATGCCGGATGAAAACGGCAAGGGCTGGCAGCGCATCGTCTCCGCTCCGGGCTATCCGTACATCGCCCTCGGGAGCCTGACCTCCTTCGGCGCGGTGCCGGACGAGAGCTTCCCCGATACCAAAAACTACGCAGATTACCTTTCTGAGAAGGACAGCCTGCGCCCGACCCACAGCGTCAACAGCGTCATCTACCTCGAGACCTCCGACTCCGACACCGTCAAGACGGCGATCATGGACTACGGCGCGGTGGTGGGAAACTTCCATTACGACAACAGCTGTGCGGCCGGGAACTGCTTCGCCTACTACTGCGACACTCCCGGGCTGATGACCTATCAGCTCAACGGCCATGCCGTCTCCGTCGTCGGCTGGGACGACAGCTTCAGCAGGCTGAATTTCGTCTCCGGCCACCGGCCCGCCGGGAACGGCGCGTGGCTCTGCAAGAACAGCTGGGGCGAGAGCTCCGGCGAGGACGGCTACTTCTGGATCTCCTATGAGGACTACTACCTCTTTGACAGCCGCTTCGGTCCGAGCTACGCGATCAGCGGCGTCAGCGCGATGGACGGTCTCAACAAGATCCAGCAGAATGAGATCTACGGCGCGAGCTATGAATTCGACTATATCGGCGGCAAGAAGATCCAACAGCTCAGCTTTGTGAACGTGCTGGACTTCTCGAACGCCTACTGCGATATCGACAAGGTCATCTTTGAATCCACCTGTGAGGGCGCGCCCTACACGATCTACTACGTTCCGCTCGATGAGAACGACGTGCCGATTGACGATATGAGCCAATGGGTACAGCTCGCGCAGGGCACTGTCGGCTATCAGGGCTACATCAGCGCCGACGTCAGCGGCTTCAAGGCGCCGTTGAAGAAGGGCGGCGTCTGCGTTCAGCTCCAAAAGCCTGCGGGCAAAAAGATCTCCATCGGCACGCAGGAATGGCTCTCCTCAGACGGCAATCTCTTCTTCAACCCGCAGAACGACCGCGGCACGAGCTACATCCTCGGCTACAAGAGCCAGCCGGTCGACCTGATGGACTTCTACTATGACTACAGCACCACCCCCGACGGCAATCCCGATACTGTCGGCGGCACCTTCGTCATCAAGGCGCTGTGCCGCGGCGTTCCCGGAGACGTCGACCGCGACGGCGAGCTGACGATCGCCGACGTGACCCTCTCCCAGCGGTATCAGGCGGAGATGAGCAAGCTGACCGACGAACAGCTCCGCTTCGCAGATTTCGACAACGACGGCGAGGTGCTGATCACCGACTGCACCCTGATACAGCGTGTGCTCGCCGAGATAGACGAATAACCGACAAAACGAACCCGCTTCCGAATGTTCTCGGAAGCGGGATTTTTATTCGGGATAAATATACCCCTGAAAGATCCAGTTGTCTCTGCCGTCCGTGGGGTCGTCGCGCGGGACGGTCTCGGTGTAGAATTCCGTGCCGGAGTAGGCGGAGTTCGAGAGGGTGAGCGTATCCGCGCCGATCTCTTCCACCACCGCCACATGCCCCGAGCCGCCGTCCGCGTAGGCAAAGCAGGCGATCGCGCCCTCACGCGGCTCGTCGCCGTAGCTGTAGATCGCGTTCTCGCGGTTGTAGTCGAACCACATGCACGCGTCGTTCGGCGAGAGCTCCGGCTTCTCACCGCAAAGCTCATAGGCGCGTCCCCAAGCGTAGCAGGTGCAGTTCGGCATCCCGTAGCCGCAGGCGTAGAAGATGTTCTCGTCCGAGTAATAGCAGGCGTTCGAGCGGGCGGGCGCTTCCAGGCGCGGGATATAGACCTCTTCCTCCTGTGCGGCGGTCTCCGACGGAGCGGTCAAAGCCTCCGTCGGCGCGGCTGAATCGCGCGTTGCAGGCAGATCGATCTGTACGCTGACCGTCTGCGCCGCAGGGCTTTCCCCCACGCCGATACTCACCGTCGCGATCGTCAGCAGAATGAACAGCAGAAAAACAAACGGCGCCACCGGCCTTATCCGTATCACCATCACATCACGCCCCTCTGCTATAGTATACGGAGAAGGTCGAGGGATTATGCTAAGTACAGCGGCGCACGGAGAAGCGTTGCAGTATAATTGTAGGGCGGGGGTACCCCCGCCCTACGGCTCCTCTAAAGAAACCTTTTTCTTACATCACATAAAACAAGATCGACAAAAATTGCAGGATACTGCCGATCAGGACGAGCACATGGAACAAGCTGTGCATATAGCGCACGCGCTTGCCCACGCCGTAGAGCACCGCGCCGACGGTATAAGCGATACCGCCCGCGAGCAGAAGCAGAAAGCCCGGCAGGGTCATCGCCTCGATCGTCACCTTGATGACGGCGACCACGCACCAGCCCATACCGATATAGCACGCCATCGAGACCTTTTCAAAGCGCTTGAGGTCAACGGCGTTCAGGGTCACGGCGATCGCCGCGAGCGCCCATTGCACGCCGAAGATCGTCCATGCCATCGCGGGATTCAGCGGACGGATCGCGCACAGCAGGATCGGGGTGTACGTCCCCGCGATCAGGAAGTAGATATCGCAGTGGTCGATCACGCGCAGGACGCGCTTCGCCCTGCCCGGTCGCAAACCGTGGTAGATGCTGGAGATCGTGAACATGATCAGCAGCGACACGCCGTAGACAGCGCCGGTCACGATCGCCCACGGGTTCTTATGCGTCGCCGCCATGATCACCAGAACCGGGATCGCTGCCACAGCGAACGCGCCGCCCGCGATATGGGTCACCATGTTGGTGATCTCCTCGCCGCGGGTGTAGCTCGGCAGAGGCGTGCGGTATTGCTTCTGCTCAGTCGGCAGGTCTCCGGAATATGTCCGGACAGCGTTCATCGCGAATCCTCTCTTTCATCGTTACTCGTAAAGAACAGCGCGACGGTGCCGGTGCCGGTGTGACAGCCGATGGTGGTGCCGATATCGAAGATCGGGATATCCCAGACGTTCCAGAATTTGCTCTGCACCAGGTCGCGGACGTACTTCGCGTCCTCGATGCAGTCGGAGTGCGAGATATAGCACAAGCCGCTGTAGTCGAGCCCGTTCTCCGCGTGCTGTACCATCTTATCCACCAGCGCGTTGAGCACCTTCTTCTTGGTGCGGATCTTGGAGATAGGCTTGAGCTTGCCCTCGGGGCTGACGCACAGCAGGGGACAGATCTCAAAGATGCCGCCGATCACGCCGCTGACCTTAGACACGCGGCCGCCCTTGATATAGTAGGTCAGGTCGGTGGAGCAGAACCAGTGCTGGACGTACTGCTGGTGCGCCATCGCCCACTCGTACAGGCTGTCGATATCCATGCCCTCGGCGCGCTTCTGGGACAGAAGGGTGATGAACAGACCCGCGCCGGAGGACGCGCAGAGAGAATCGACGATATAGATCTTCCTGCCGGGATACTCGGAGCGGAGCATATTCGCCGCGGCGTTCGCGCTCTGGACGGTATTGGAGATACCCGAGGAGAGGGTGACGTGCAGGATGTTCTTGCCCTCTCTCAGGATCGAACGGAAGTAATCCACATACTCGCCCACAGAGACCTGAGAGGTCGAGGTTTCCGCGCCCCTGCGGATATGACCGTAGAACTCCTTCGCGCTCATGGAGGTGTAGAGGTCGTCGGTGTAGGACTGACCGTCCACCACGAAATGGAAGCCGATATAGCGGACGTCGAGCTTCTCGAACATCTCCTTCGTCATGTCGCAGGTGGTGCAGGCGCTGATCACATAATCACTCTTATACATCAAAAATCTCTCCTGACTTTGGTTTTATACTAAGTAGTTTTCCGCAAATGCGGATGTACTGTTACAATTTACATTTTATCTGTTGCCTTCATAAAAAGCAATCTATTCCGCTCTCTCCGCTGTCTACTCTGCGGCGCGAGCCATTCTACAGGCAAAAACAAAGGAGTAGAGCGGCTTTTCAGTCACTCTACTCACAGTAGAAACTCAGTTATTTTCTGCCTTTTTCACACTCGGACGGCGCCGGATGGAGAAGGCGAAGATGATAATGATCTGTGCGGGTAATCCCAGCAGGAAGAGCTGCCACCAGTTCAGCTTCAAGGCTGTCAGGTAGAGCGAGCAGATCACGCCCCAGACGATACCCGAGACGATATACAGGTTCCACCGCCGGTCTCCCCAGACGGAATTGAGCACCAGAAGGGTGATCAGCGAGACAGGCACGGCATAGACGAACACCAGCCAGAAGAAGATCCCGCAGATCCACAGCACCACGAACACCAGCACCGCCAGCGTCCAGATGCCCACGAGGACGGTCAGCGTGATGAAGCGGCGGGAATAGCGGCGGCCGGTGGGATCCTCCTCCCGGAGGAAGTCCTCGCCCTCATGCGTGTGCAGGAGGTAATCCACCGTCACGTTCCCGAGGTCGGCGATCGTTTTGAGCACAAAGACGTCGGGGATCGACTCGCCGCGCTCCCACTTGGAGACGGACTTGTCGGAGTAGTTGAGCTTCTCGCCCAACTGCGCCTGGGTCAGCCCCAGCGAGGTACGCACGCGGGTGATATTCCCCGCCACGATTTTTTTCATATCTTCCATCTATATCACCATAACGTTATGTCATAATTATCCAGAATAAAGTTAGTATAACATAACCGCGGGGATAAATCAAGGAGTTTTTAGTTGCCGGTCACGTGAATCTAATACTAATTTCTAATTAAACGCTTTAATAATCCATTCTCTTGCTGTGATACTTTTAATAGTATCAGAGGAAATACTACGAATTGTATCACACAAG
>CACYFH010000025.1 GCA_902773635.1 uncultured Ruminococcus sp.
TAGGAATTTTGGGAAACGCTTCGCGTTTTGGATTCCTATTTGGAGGATCCAAACGTTTCCGATCCTATTATAAATCAGGTGCGGACAGCGTCCGCCATTCATTCCTAATTCCTCATTCCTAATTCCTCATTAAAAGAGAGGCCGCTTGCGCAGCCCCCTTTTTATTCTGTAAGCTCGTGATAGACCTCAAGGAAGGTGTCGATGACGTACTGCGCCTCCTCGTCCGTGATGACGGAGTTCATCGGGAGGGTCAGCTGGTTCTTGTGCATGTTGTAGGCATAGGGGTAGTCCACAATGTCAAAGCCCTTCTGCTTATAGGCGCTCATCATGGGGAGCGGCTTGAAGTGTACGTTGCAGGTCACGCCGCGCTTCTTCATCTCGTCGTAGAAGCGGTTGCGGAAGCTCGCGTCCCTGCCGAGAAAGCGCACAAAGTACAGATGTCCGCTGGAGCGGTGATCCACGCCGCGGTGGTCGAGCACCTGGATATTCAGCCCCTCGAACGCCTTGTTGTAGCGGGTGATCAGCTCGTGACGGCGGTTGAGCATCTGCTCATAGCGCCTGAACTGCGCGAGACCGATGGCGGAGAGCACGTCGGGCATGTTGCACTTATACTGCGTGTTCACCACATCGTACTCCCAGGAGGTGCCCTTGTCCTTGGTGAAGGCGTCCTTGGTCTGACCGTGGAGGGTCATGAGCATGTAGTTCTTATACAGCAGGTTGCTGTCCACGCCGGGGATCTCGCGCCAGGTTGCCGCGCCGCCCTCGGCGGTGGTCATATTCTTGACGGCATGGAAGCTGAAATTGGTGAAGTCCGCGATCGAACCGCACATCCTGCCGTGCCACTGCGCGCCGAAGGCGTGCGCTGCGTCAGCCATGACGATGATGCGCCCCAGAGCCAACTGGACAGGATTCTCGGACGGCTTGAACTGAGCGCGGTGGCGCTCCACGATCTCGAAAATGCGGTCGTAATCGCATACCACACCCGCAAGGTCGACCGGGATGATGACCTTGGTCTTGGGAGTGATGGCGGCTTCCATCTTGTCGTAGTCCATCTCATAGGAATTCGGCTTGCAGTCGATCATCACCGGCGTCGCGCCGACATGGTAGATGACCGAACAGGAAGCGGTATAGGTATAGCAGGGCACGATGACCTCGTCTCCGGGGCCGACGCCGAGCAGACGGAGCGTCATCTCGGCACAGGCGGTCTGGCTGGAGAGACAGACTGCTTTCTTCGTGCCGCAGTATTTGGCGATCTCCTGCTCAAAGAGCTTGGTCTTGGGGCCGGTCGTGATCCATCCGGAACGCAGGGTATCAACGACCTCGGCGATCTCATCCTCACCGATATCAGGCGGGGAGAAGGGTATATTCATCATAGTGATTTCTCCTTTAGAACAGGCGTATTCATAAAGCCCACTCATACAGAATATATTATACACCCTTATCCGCATAAAGTAAAGCAGATTATTTAATTAGGAATGAGGAATTAGGAGTTTAGTGAGGAGTTAGGAGTGAGGAGTGAGGAGTTAATGGCGGACGCTGTCCGCACCTGATTTATAATAGGATCGGAAACGTTTGGATCCTCCAAATAGGAATCCAAAACGCGAAGCGTTTCCCAAAATTCCTAGCGTTTCCCAAAATTCCTAATTCCTAATTCCTAACTCCTAATTCCTAACTCCTAATTCCTAACTCCTAACTCCTCACTCCTAACTCCCCTAAGCCTCTCATACTTATGCTTCGTCGCCTCACCGCCGCGCAGGTGGCGTTCCTCCTTGTTGCGGTCGAGGATCGCCCGCACCTCGCGGTACAGCCCGCAGTTCTTCTTCGGCAGGAGGGTGGTCAGATCCTTATGTACGGTCGACTTGCTCATGCCGAACGCCGCCGCCGTCTCGCGCACGGTGCTCCTATGCTCGACGATATATTCTCCAAGGCGCACGGAGCGCTCTTCTAAATCCATATTCATCATTCGCCTCCGGTGTTTCATGAAACTTTGTATTGGTTCATTTATATGAGGAAACCGGAGCGGATATGCCGCGCGATCAACGCCGTCAAAGAGGCAACGGAATATCTGTTTTATAAGACTGAAAACGATTGACTTTGCTGTCGTAAGAAGGTATAATTAATCTGTATAAATGTGTGCGGAACCCTGATGGAAGGATTCACGGAAAGGGAATTGTGGAAAGAAATGAATCGTAGCTTCAATATTCGGAAAATCTGGTTTATGCTCGCGGACGCGCTGATCGTCGTCCTCTCGTCTCTGGTGAGCAACGCCGTCGTATCATGGTACGGCGTCGTCCGTTACGGTGAAACAATCAACGTCGCGGTACAGCCGATGCGTATCCTGATCGTCATGGCGCTGGAGGTGCTCTTCTGCTTCTTTATGCTGTTCGTGTTCGGCGCCTACAACCACGCGTGGCGCGACCTGAAGCCGAAGGACTTCGCCCTCACCGGCGTCGCGACGGCGCTGGGTCTGGGCATCAGCTACGCCTTCGCCTATTTCGTAGGACGCCCCGTCTCTAAAATGTACATGACGCTGAACCTGGTCGTCACCGTGATTGCGATCGTCGGGTTCCATTATATCTTCAAGAAAACTCTCAACACCCTGAAAAATTCAGGAGAGGTCGACACCCGCGAGCGCACGCTGATCGTCGGCGCAGGCAACGCGGCGCGCATGATCCTGCAGGAGATCCAGTTCGCTCAGAAGGATCCCAACAACCCCTCCAACAGCATCAACCCGGTCGCGCTGGTCGACGACAACCTCAGCAAGTACCATACAAAGCTCCACAACGTCGAGGTACTCGGTACTACCAAGGACATCCCCGAATTATGCAAACAGCTCAACATCAGTCTGGTCATCTTCGCGATCCCCTCCTGCACGGAGGAGGAGCGCAAGCGCATCATGGGCTACTGCTCAGAGTCCGGCTGCCGCATCAAGATGGTTCCCTATCTGAGCCAGCTCTTCATCGACGACAACAGCCACGACATCCTCTCTCAGGTCAAAGATATCAAGATCGAGGACCTTCTCGGCAGAGCGCCGATCACCTTTGACAAGACGAAGATCCGCACCTTTATTGAGAACAAGGTCTGCATGGTCACCGGCGGCGGCGGCTCCATCGGCTCCGAGCTTGTCCGCCAGATCGCAAAGTATAATCCCAAGCAGGTCATCATCGTCGATATCTACGAGAACAACGCCTACGATATCCAGCAGGAGCTGTACCTTGAGTATGAGAACAGCCTCAATCTTGTGACCCTGATCGCCTCCGTCCGCGACCGCAACAAGATGGAGCAGATCTTTCAGCAGTATCACCCGCAGGTCGTCTTCCACGCGGCGGCGCATAAGCACGTTCCGCTGATGGAGGTCTCTCCGGCAGAGGCGGTGAAGAACAATATCTTCGGCACCTGGAATATGATCAACCTCGCCGATCAGTACGGCGTGGAGAAGTTCGTCATGATCTCCACCGACAAGGCGGTCAATCCCACCAACGTCATGGGCGCGACGAAGCGCTGCTGTGAGATGCTGGTGCAGTATAAATCCCAGTCCGGCTCCAAGACCGACTACGTCACCACCCGCTTCGGCAACGTCCTCGGCTCCAACGGCTCCGTCATCCCGCTCTTCCGCCGCCAGATCGAAGCCGGCAAGCCCGTCACCGTCACCCATCCGGACATCATCCGCTACTTCATGACCATCCCGGAGGCGGTCTCTCTGGTGCTGGAAGCGGGCGCGATCGCCCACGGCGGCGAGATCTTCGTCCTCGACATGGGCGAACCGGTGAAGATCACCACCCTCGCCGAGAACCTCATCCGCATGTACGGCAAGGTCCCCTACCGCGACGTGGAGATCAAGTTTACGGGTCTGCGCCCGGGCGAGAAGCTCTTTGAGGAGCTGCTGATGGACGAGGAAGGCTTGCAAAAGACCGACAACAAGAAGATCTTCATCGGCAACCAGATCCACATCGATCCCGAGAAGCTCATGACCCAGCTTGACGAGCTGCATGAGATCGCCGAGACCAACGACAACGACAAGACCGTCGACATGCTCGCCCAGATGGTCGACACCTTCCACCACAGGACGAACTGAGAAGAACTAAGAAATAAGAACTTAGAAATAAAAACTAAGAAATAAGAAATAAGATCCCAGAAAACAGAACGTTATTTCTTCATTCTTCATTCTTATTTCTTCACTATAAGGAGGAATTTACATGAAAGTATTACTCACAGGCGGCGCGGGCTACATCGGCAGCCATACCGCCGTGGAAATGATCAACGCCGGCTACGACGTTGTCATCGCCGATAATTTTGACAACAGCTCGCCCAAGGTGCTCGACCGTCTGGAGGCGATCACCGGCAAGCGCCCGAAGCTCTATGAGCTGGACGTCGCAGACAACAAGGCTGTCTCCGAGATGTTCGCCGCGGAGAATTTCGACGCCGTCGTCCACTTCGCGGGTCTCAAGGCTGTCGGCGAGAGCTGCGCCATCCCGGTGCGCTACTACCGCAACAACATCGACACCACCCTCACCCTGCTGGAGGTCATGAAGGAATACGGCGTGCACAACTTCGTGTTCAGCTCCTCCGCGACCGTTTACGGCATCCCGAAGGAAGTACCGCTCAAAGAAGGCATGCCCACCTCCTGCACCAACCCCTATGGCTGGACAAAGTACATGAACGAGCAGATCCTCACCGACGCCGCGACCGCCGACCCGGAGCTGAGCGTCGTGCTGCTGCGCTACTTCAACCCGATCGGCGCCCACAAGAGCGGTCTGATCGGCGAGAACCCCAACGGCATCCCGAACAACCTCATGCCCTATATCACCCAGGTCGCCGTCGGCAAGCTGGAGCGCCTCGGCGTTTTCGGCAACGATTATCCCACCCATGACGGCACCGGCGTGCGCGATTACATCCACGTCGTCGACCTCGCGCGCGGTCACCTCAAGGCGATCGAATACGCCGCCGACCACAAGGGCACGGAGATCTTCAACCTCGGCACAGGCGTCGGCTACAGCGTTCTGGACATCGTGAACGCCTTCATGCGCGTCAACGAGATCGAGATCCCCTACGACATCAAGCCCCGCAGAGCGGGCGACGTCGCCGAGTGCTACGCCGACCCGACAAAGGCGAAGGAAGGCCTCGGCTGGGAAGCGGAATTCGGCATCGAGGAAATGTGCCGCGACTCCTGGAACTGGCAGAAGAACAACCCGAAAGGGTATTGATCAGTTAGGAGTTAAGAGTTAGGAGTTAGGAGTTAGGAATTAGGAATTGACCTTGACCCTATGCCTTATAAAAAACTACGCTCGTGGTAGATTTTACCACGAGCGTTTCTGTTATATCATATAATTGACCGAGCGAAGCGAGAAACATTCATTCCTAATTCCTAATTCCTCATTGATAATATATCTTAAACGAGGTCAGGGCGATGATATCCGTCTCCTCCGGGATATCCGGGAAGAGGAATCTCAGGGTCAGCTTCTTATCCGTGTCGATCGCGGAGGTCGGGATCAGGAAGTTCAGACCGTTGGAGCGGGTGCTGCTGCCGAGTTTGTCGTCAAAGACCTCCTCGCCGTTGGCGGTGATGATGCAGCGTGTTTCCTCATAGACATTCAGCACGCTGAAATAGGCGTGCAGATCCTCCAAATGGTCGGGGATCTTCTCGATCGGGATCTCCATCACGGCGCTCCTGCCGTTGATGATGGTGCGCCAGCCGTTGGTGTGGCCGAAGCCCTCCTTACAGTACATCGCGGCGGTCTCGTCCTCGGTGAAGGTCAGCTCCGAGCCGAGCACATAGTTGTCGATCTTGCCGCCGTTGACGTAGTATTCACGCACCAGCCGCAGATCCTCCGCGCCGATAGCGTCGGAATTCGTCTTGTATTCCTCGATGCGGGAGTCCGCGTTGGAGCCGGTATTGCGGTAGAAAAGGCGGCGGCGGTTCCAGGAGGCGTTCTCCGCGTCCTTGAAGCTCAGACCCGTACCGATGCCCTTGTAGTCATCGGTGACGGTGGACGCAAGCGTCGCGGGCAGGTCGAGCAGGCTGACCGGAGAATGGTCGACGCGGTACGCGTCCTTCTCCCCCTTGTCCTTATACAGAAGGAGCGGGCACTGACCGTACTCCAGCTCGCCGGAGTCCGCCGTGATGAAGACGCGCGCGGCGTCATACTTGCCGTCCTCTTTCAGATCGTCCAGCATACTCAGCAGGATGTGGAACTCGCCCTCCACCTGCTTTGTGAGCGTCGTGCCGTCCGTGTCCTTCTTGCCGTCGGAGGTGAGACGGTAGGGCTTCTCAGCGCCCTTCAAATGATAGACGCGCACCGCCGCATCGTAGTCGTTCGAATAGGTAAAGCCCTTCTGCGCCTCGAAATCCGCAAACAGCTTGTCGTCGTTGCCGGGGCTGAAGGTGTTGTTGCTCTTGAAGTCGGAGTAGTCCGACAGGCTCATCCAGAACAGCCGCTTGAGATAATGCGGCATGGCGTTGTACATGGTATAGCGGTACATGGTGGTGCCGATGACGACCAGCGCGCCGGGATCCTGGGCGCGGTCGACGATGTTCTCCACCTTGCGGACGGCGCCGTTGCCGAAATACTTATCGTCGGCATAGATGCGCGCGTCCACGCCGCTGCTGTCAAGCGTGTCGAACACGTTGCGGCGGTTCCATGCGTTGTTGATGAACTCGGTGTAGCGGGTGTCCTTCTTATAGATGTTGCCCGTCAGCATCGCGGGCAGGGATTCGAGCGTATCGGAGCCTGCGGAGAGCGCGTTGTCGTACTCCGTGAAGCCCGCGAGCTTCTCCTTTGCGTCGGGATGATCGTGCAGATAGGTCTGATAATATGACGCGTCCATCGAGCCGAGCACGAACACCAGCGTGTTGTCCTTCTCGGAAAGCTCATACATCCCGTCGACCGTGACCTCATGGCTGAGCTTGTCGAGGGTGTTCTGGTTCTGATAGATATTGATGGCGAGGCCGCCGATCTGGAGAACCATGATGAACACGGCGGCGGTCATGAGGATATGCCGCCACGAGCGCTTGAACACCATGTAGAGCGCGAAGGGAAGCGCCAGACACGCCGCCCACATCGCGCTGTCGATTGCGCCGTAGGTGGTGTAGTCCTTCCACGCGATCTGGGAGCCGTCCAGCACGCCGGAGCCGTAGCTGATGTTGAAGAAGCCGCACTGGATATACAGACCCAGCGTCACGCCGAACACCAGACAGCACAGCAGCTTATGGATCGCACCCTTAGGGAGAGAGAGGATCAGCGCCATCAGGATCATGCCCGCCGACGCGACCACGATCACCGGCACCATCAGCGAACGGAAGCTGAACCACATCTCGTCGTTACCGGTCACATACAGCGACAGCGGTCCAAAGACCAACAGCGTAAAGCAGAAAAACACGCCGATCACCGTACCGAAGGCGAACCGGTGCTTCAAAGTCAAATGCTTATCTTCCATAGTTTTTTCCTATTACAGAAGCCCGCAAAACAGCCGGGCTTTTGGATATTATACGTTCTATATATTTTACTCCAAAAGCCGGATGTAGTCAAGGAGTATTTCCGTGACTGCGTTGTAGGGACGAGCATCGCTCGTCCGCACGATTATCTACCAAGCCCCCGCCCTACAAATAATCCTCGAACGATTTGGACATAAACAAAAGAACTGCCGCAGCGGTTGCTGCGGCAGACCTTTCCGGCTCTAAGCCTTTTATAATACCTTCCGAAATTATACGTCGGAATGCATCGCCTTCCGGCGGTTCTTGGTGACGAACTTGATAACGATCAGGGTTCCGATCATCAGCACGATCGCGATCGGCAGGGTGATGTACCAGTTCTGGACAAAGCCCGCGATGATGTAGCTGACGAAGGAAACGCCCGCGACGGTCAGCGCGTAGGGAAGCTGGGTGGAAACATGGTTGATGTGGTTGCACTGCGCGCCCGCGGAGGACATGATGGTGGTGTCGGAGATCGGGGAGCAGTGGTCGCCGCAGACAGCGCCCGCGAGGCACGCGGACATACCGATGATCTGCATCTCGGGGTTGCCGGAGAAGATCGGCAGGACGATCGGGATGAGGATACCGAAGGTACCCCAAGAGGTACCGGTAGAGAACGCGAGGAATACCGCTACGAGGAAGATGATCGCGGGCAGGAAGTTGACCAGCGTGCCGGCGTTCCGCATGAGGTTCCGGACGAATACATCAGCGCCCAGCAGACCGGTGATGCTCTTCAGGGTGGTCGCGAAGGTGAGGATCAGGATCGGGGGAACCATCGCGATAAAGCCCTTGGGAGCCTGCTCCATCGCCTGCTTGAAGGTGACGATCCTGCGGAGCATCAGGTAAACGATGGTGAATACCAGAGCGATCGCACCCGCCCACGGCAGCGCAACGGTCGCGTCGGTGTTCGCGAAGGAATTGATGAAGTTGAGGTAGCAGTCCTCGTTGCTGTTATCGAGGAAGCCGCCGTTATAGATCAGCGCGAAGATGGAGACGAGGATCAGAACGATGACCGGGAGGATCAGGTCGATGACCCTGCCGTTGGGGTTGACCTCTTCGTTCTCCAGCTCCTTGTCGACTCTCTCGCCGGTGGTGTAGAGGTCGTCCTTATACTGGGCGTTGAACTCGTGCATCGCCATGGAGCCGTAGTCGAAGCTCATCACGCAGATCGCGATGATGAACACGAAGGTCAGCAGAGAATAGAAGTTGTAGGGGATCGCGTTGATGAAGAGCTGGAGGCCCTTGCCCTCATAGCCCTGTACCTTGTTGGCGTAGTCGGAGACAGCCGCCGCCCAGGAGGATACGGGCGCGATCATGCAGACGGGAGCCGCGGTCGCGTCGATCAGGTAGCTGAGCTTAGCGCGGGAGATCTTGTGGCTGTCGGTGACGGGACGCATGACGGAGCCGACGGTCAGGCAGTTGAAGTAGTCGTCGATGAAGATCAGCACGCCCAGCACGAAGGTCGCGAGCATCGCGCCGGTACGGGTCTTGATGCGCTTCGCAGCCCAGCGGCCGAACGCCTGAGAGCCGCCCGCACGGTTGACCAGAGCGACGATCACGCCCAGCTCAACGAGGAAGATGAACACGCCGGCAGTACCCGCGACGGAGCCGATCAGACCTACGCCCTCGTCCGCGTTGCCGATGATGGTGTTCATCGTCTGGAGCGGACGGAAGGAGGTCGCCAGCAGCGCGCCGACAACGATACCGAACAGCAGAGAGGAATAGACCTCTTTGGTGATCAGCGCCAGTCCGATCGCCAGAACAGGCGGGAGCAGCGCCCATACCGTGCCGCTCTCAACACCGTTGACAGCCGCCGCGATCAGCAGACCGACTGCGACCAGCAGGAAAACGCACAGTACGATTTTCTTGGTTTTTGACATTTGTTTTCTCTCCTTGTGATGATTTATTTGGATTTGACAAAGGAAAAAGCCGCGGGAGTGCCGCGGCTCAAAAACAAAGCTCAGTGAATAGCACTCCGTCGGGGAAAGCCCCCAAAACGACAGTATAACGCATCTTCTGCGTTATCCCAGCTCCTGAGCCTCGGGAAAAGCCCAAAAACTTCGGCGGTCTTTCCTTTCATCCGCGCTCTCCCGCGCGTTGATCGGACTACTGATAAAGCCCGCGCCTCTATTTCGACCTTCATTATATATCCTATAATATAGGTTAGTCAACAGTTTTTTTGCAGATTTTTGCAGTTTTCTGTGGATAATACTGCAAAATTACCGGATATAGCCGTCAGATAGGGGAAATTCGCCCTCTTTCCTGTCACCGGCATATGCGCGCCTGCAAAGAAGCTCAACCTTTTTCTCCCCGTCCGCATAATAGCACGGAAAGCCGTAGAATGCCCGCAGGACGCGGTCGGCATGCTCCGCCGTATCCGCCGCCGTCAAAACATATTCCTCAGGGTCAGGCTCCTTCTGGTACTCGCCCTCTCCCTGCGGGCGCGCATCCTCCCACAGCGCGTCAAGCTCTGAGGTCAGACGGTGCATCATCTGCGGCAGCAGCGCATTCACCCGCTCCATGAAGCTCATGAGCGTCTCGTCCTCAGCGAGCGCGAACCGCTCCTGCAAGAGGATATCGCCGCTGTCAAAGCTCTTCTCCGTTTTATGGACGGTCACGCCGCTTTCCGCAAGGCGGTCGAGGATCGCGAGCGGCATCGGCCACGCGCCGCGTCCGTAGGGCAAGAGCGAGGGGTGGATGTTCACCATCTTGAGCCGATCATCAACAGGGATCAGGTAGTAATAGCCTGCGGAGACGAGCAGCTCACAGCCCTCCCCGACCAGCAGGTCGATATCCGCGCGAGTGATCCGTGCGGTCGTATAGGGCACGCCGAGCCGCTCTGCGAGCGCGACCGCCCTCTCGTTCGTCTCATACACGCCGTCCACCTCACAGGTAAACAGCCGCAGAAGCTCATTCTCCCGGCACAGCGCCTCCATCGCGCCGTACATCAAATCAAAGCCCGCATATGCGATCTTCATATCATCACCTCGTGGTTGGCAGTTGCTGGTTACTGGTTGGTAATTGATCGTTACCAGTCTACCACAGAAAACGCAAAATGACAAGTTTGCAATAATGCTTGCAATCTCGGAGGGATAGCATTATAATGAGGTAGGCTTTATTGTTAGCAGACGCTAACTTATAAACGATTCTGAGAAAATAACAGGTGATCCATATGTCAAAGCTCACGCAGAAGGCGATCCAGAACTCCTTTTTGAAGCTCCTGGAGAGCAAGCCCATCGACCACATTACCATCAAGGATATCACGGATGACTGCGGCATCTCCCGCAACACCTTCTATTACCATTACACCGACCTCCCTGCGCTGGTGGAGGAGCTGCTCATGCAGAACGCGGAGGAGCTGATGCATGCGTACCCGAACGTGGAATCGCTGGAGGAATGTCTGGATGTCGGCGCGCGCTTCGTGCTCGATTATCGCCGCGCGGCGAACCATATCTACATTTCCTCCCACCGCTACATCTACGAGCGCTGTCTGATGAAGGTCTGCCGTCAGGTGGTGGCAAAGTACTTCGACCTCGTCGTGCCGCAGGATCTCCTGAGCGCGGAGGATCGCGAGCTGCTGATCGACTTCTACAAGTGCGTCGCCTTCGGCGTGATCGCCGACTGGTGCGAGAAGGGCATGAAGGAGAACTACCGCGACGGCTTCAAGAAGCTCCTGGCCCTCAGAACGCGCATGCTCGGCACGGAATTCGGGATCTGATGAGTGACCAGTGGCTAGTGACCAGTGATCAGTGACCAGTGACCAGCAACCAGTAACCGGCAACTAAAATTATTACAAAACTCCGGTTTTGCCCAGATTTTGTGCACGGAAAAATCTTTGCGAATGGTAAAATTGTATAAATAATAGTATGATAAATCAGCAAAACAACCAATCGCAAACATTTTGAACACAAAACGAAGGTGAAATCATGAAGCTATCCAAAGCGATCGTGCGCCTGCGCGTCCCGATCGTCATTCTCGCGCTGATCCTGATGATCCCGTCGGCGCTCGGTTTGCTCGGCACACGCATCAACTACGACATGCTGACCTACCTGCCCGAGACGATGGACACCGTCAAGGGACAGAACATCCTGCTCGATGAATTCGGCAAGGGCGCCTTCTCCTTCATTATTCTGGAGGATATGCCCGACAAGGACGTCGCCGCCCTGAAGAAACAGGTCGAGAAGGTGGAGCAGGTCGACAGCGTACTCTGGTACAACGACCTCGCCGACATCTCCATCCCCAAGGAATTCCTGCCCGACAAGGTCTACAGCGCGTTCAATACCGACCACAGCACCATCATGGCGGTGTTCTTCAACACCTCCACCTCCTCGGACGAGACGATGGACGCGATCCGCGAGATACGCTCTATCACGGGCGAGAAATGCTTCGTCTGCGGTCTCTCGGCGCTCGTCACCGACCTCAAGGACCTCTGCGAGAAGGAAGAGCCGATCTACGTCGGCATCGCGGTACTTCTGGCGCTCGCCGCCATGCTTCTTTTATTGGACAACTGGCTCGTGCCGTTCGTGTTCCTTCTCTCCATCGGTATGATGATCCTCCTGAATCTCGGCACGAACTTCTTCCTCGGCGAGATCTCATATATCACAAAAGCGCTGTCAGCGGTCTTACAGCTTGCAGTCACGATGGACTACAGCATCTTCCTCTGGCACGCGTACAATGAGCAAAAACAGCTCCACGAAGATAAAAAGGACGCGATGGCGGTCGCCATCCACCAGACCTTCCTCTCCGTCATCGGCTCATCGGTCACGACCATCGCGGGCTTCATCGCGCTGTGCTTCATGACCTTCACCCTCGGACGCGACCTCGGTATCGTCATGGCGAAGGGCGTGCTCTTCGGCGTGATCGGCTGTATCACCGTCCTTCCGTCGCTGATCCTCATCCTCGACAAGCCGCTCTCAAAGCTCAGCCACCGTTCGCTGATCCCGAACATGAAGAAGCTCTCCTCCGGCATCGTGAAGATCTTCCCCGTGTTCCTGATCATCTTCGCGCTCCTGATCGTCCCGGCGCTCTACGGCTACACCCAGACGAACAACGAGGTCTACTACGACATGGCGGAGTGTCTGCCGCAGGAGATGGACTTCGTCATCGCGAACACCAAGCTCAGCGAGGACTTCGACATCAGCTCGACCCACATGGTGCTGATGGACGCCTCCATGAGCAGTAAGGACGTCAAGAGCATGATCGCCGAGATGGAGAACGTGGACGGCGTGAAGTACGTCCTCGGCATCGAGAGTCTCTTAGGCTCCACCGTCCCGGAGGATATCCTCCCCGAACACATCAAGGGCGTCCTCGAGAACGATCAATATAAGCTCATGCTCATCAACAGCTCCTACCACAGCGCGAGCGACGCCGTCGGCGCCCAGATCGACAGCCTCAACGAGATCCTCCACCGCTACGACCCCTCCGGCATGCTGATCGGCGAAGCGCCGTGCATGAAGGATATGATCGACACGACGGGTCACGACTTCGAGGTCGTCAACCTCGTCTCCATCATCGCGATCTTCATCATCATCGCGCTGGTGGAACGCAGCCTGAGCCTGCCGTTCATCCTGATCGCGGTCATCGAGCTGGGCATCTTCATCAACCTCGGTCTGCCGCACTACTTCGGGCAATCGCTCCCCTTCATCGCTCCGATCTGCATCAGTACGATTCAGTTGGGCGCAACGGTCGACTACGCGATTCTGCTGACCACACGTTATAAAGCCGAGCGGCTCTCCGGAGCGGATAAGAAGGAGTCCATGCGCACCACCCTCACCGCCTCCATCCCCTCCATCCTCGTCAGCGGCTTCGGGCTGTTCGCGGCGACCTTCGGCGTAGCGCTCTACTCCGATATCGACATCATCAGCTCCATGTGCATGCTGCTCGCCCGCGGCGCGATCATCAGCATGGTGCTCGTCATCTTCATCCTCCCTGCCTTACTCCTCCTGTGCGACAAGCTCGTCTGCCACACCACCTGGGGCATGAAGAAGTGCATTAAACCAATAACCAAATAAACATATAACCGATGACCGGTGACCGGCAACCGGTAACTAGCAACCAGTAACTAGCAAAAAGGAAGCGATATTATGAAACGACTGATCAAACTCATGTCAATAGCCTTATGCATGACGATCGTCCTCTCGGCGACGCTCGTCGGCGTATTCGCCCTCTCGCTGAACGGCATCACCCTCGGCGACAGCAATAAGGACAAAGCCACCCCCGACGAGGCGGCGCTCTTCAAGGACGAGACCGTCTACGTCATGGCGAAGTCCGACGGCACGGTCGACAAGATCATCGTCAGCGACTGGATCCGCAACAACAAGCACGCGGACGCCATCAAGGACGTCAGCACGGTAGGCGATATCGAGAACGTCAAGACCGACGCGTCCTTCACGCTCGACTCTGACAAGATGCGCGTCTGGGACGCGCAGGGCAAGGATCTCTACCTGCAGGGCACCGGCACAGAGAAGCTCCCGGTCGACCTCAACCTCACCTTCACCCTCGACGGCGCGGTCGTCACCCCGGAACAGCTCGCGGGCAAGAGCGGCAAGGTCACCATGCGCTTCGACTACACCAACAACGCCTATGAGACCGTGAAGCTCGACGGCAAGGACGAGCGCATCTACGTTCCCTTCCTCATGATGTCCGGCATGATCCTCGACTCCGAGAAGTTCAGCGACGTCACCGTCACCAACGGCAAGGTCATCTCCGACGGCGACCGCATCATCCTCGCGGGCATCGCCTTCCCCGGCTTACAGCACGATCTGGGACTTTCCCGCGACGATATCAATATCCCCGATTACTTTGAGGTCACCGCGAACGTAAAGGACTTCGAGCTCTCCACGACCGTCACCATCGCGGCCAACGGTCTTGCCAAGGAGCTCGACCCCGACGACCTCGACAGCCTCGACAAGCTCAAGGATTCTATGGGACAGATCGAGAGCGCCATGACCGCGCTCATCGACGGTTCCTCTCAGCTCTACACCGGTCTCGACACCCTTCTCGAGAAATCCGGCGAGCTGACCGGCGGTATCGACCAACTCTATGACGGCGCAGAACAGCTCAGCTCCGGCGCTTCTCAGGTAAAGGACGGCGCGTCCGCCCTCAGCGACGGCGCCGATACCCTGAACGCGGGCGCGATCACCCTTGACCTCGGCGCGCTCGACCTGAGCAGCGGTCTGTCAACCCTCGATTCCAACAGCAGCGCGCTGAACGCGGGCAGCGACCTGACCTTCAACTCCATCCTCGCGACCGCCCGCAAGTCGCTGATCGACGCGGGCATCGACGTACCCGAGCTGACTCCTGCAAACTATGCGGCGATCCTCGACCAAATTCTGGAGAACCTTTCCGAAGATAACGTAAAGGCGCAGGCGGAAGCGACCGCGCGCGAAAAGGTCGCCGCTGCGGTAGAAGAAAACCGCGAGGCGGTGACCGCCGCCGTCACCGAAGCCGTCAGACAGAATATCGCGGCTGAGGTCGAAGCCGGCGTGCGCGAGCAGGTCAAGGCACAGGTGCTCTCCGCCCTCGGCTACAGCGCGGAGGATTATGAGAACGCAGTCGCGGCAGGTCTCGTCGATGAAGCGACGCAGGCACAGGTAAGCGGCGCGATCGACCAGCAGATGAACTCCGAAACCGTCAAGGAAACGATCGCTTCCTTGACCGAGCAGAACCTCTCCGGCGAGCAGGCGCAGGCGTCCATCGCAGCGATCACAGAGGAGCAGGTCGCCGCGCTGATCGACGAGAATATGCAGAAGGACGAGGTACAGCAGGGCATCGCGGCGGCGCTTGAAAAGGCGAAAGCCGGCAGAGCGAGCATCGCCGCCTTGAAGGAACAGCTCGACAGCTACAACACCTTCAACCAGGGTCTGAAAACCTACACCGGCGGCGTGGGCTCCGCGTCCGCGGGCGCTGTTCAGCTCTACGGCGGCACGACCCAGTTGAAGGACGGCAGCACCACCCTGAAAAACGGCGCTTCTCAGCTCAAGGACGGCGCCGCTCAGCTCAGCGAGGGCGCTGACGCGCTGAAAGCCGGCGTCCTCACCTTGAAGAACGGCGTCCCGGCTCTGACGGAGGGCGTGAGCGCTCTGCGCGATGGCTCGATGCAGCTCAGCGACGGCTTAAAGCAGTTCAACGACGAGGGTATCAGCAAGCTGACCGCCCTCATGGACGGCGACCTCGGCGGGCTTGCCGAGCGCGTCAAGGCGACCATCCGCGTCTCCCAGAACTACAAGTCCTACTCCGGTCTCACCGACGGCATGGACGGCGAGGTCAAGTTCATCTACAAGACGGACGAGATCAAGTGAGTGGTCAGTGACAAGTGATAAGATAAAAAGCGGGGGCGACCCCGCTTTTTTCTATCTGCATAAATGCGATTTAATTTAATGTAATAATACTGTAGGGCGGGGGTACCCCCGTTGGGGGAATGTCCGAAGGACAAGGGGAGGAGCCGTCTCCGGCGAGGAATGCTCCCGCCGAGACCTTTCAGAATGATTCATGTTTTATGCGGAGCATATCAAACTTAATACGCTCAATACAACAATGCTTTTATGGAAAAGCTTCGGCGGGAGCAAGCCCCCGCCCTACTTCTGCGCCGCGTCTTCCAAATACCCATTGCATTTTATTTCCAAATAGGTTATACTATTACCGTATGATAATATGCGGGTAATCCGCTTTACAGGAGTGAATACCAATGTGCAAGGAATGTGAGAAAAAGACCTTTTACATCACGACCCCGATCTACTATCCGTCGGGCAATCCCCATATCGGGCATACCTATACCACGGTAGCCTGCGACTCGATCGCGCGCTACAAGCGGATGCAGGGCTACGACGTGATGTTCCTGACCGGTACCGATGAGCACGGCCAGAAGATAGAGGAAAAGGCGAAAGCCGAGGGCATCACCCCCAAGGAGTACGTCGACCGCGTCGTCGCGATCTTCAAGAAGCTCTGGGAGTACATGAACATCAGCTACGACCGCTACATCCGCACCACCGACGACTACCACGTTGAGGCGGTACAGAAGATCTTCAACACCCTTTATGAGAAGGGCTATATCTACAAGGGCGAATACAAGGGCAAGTACTGCACCCCCTGCGAGAGCTTCTGGACGGAGTCTCAGCTCAAGGACGGCAAGTGCCCCGACTGCGGCCGCGACGTCATCGACGCCTCCGAGGAAGCGTACTTCATGAAGATGGCTCCCTTTGCCGAGCGCATTGAGAAGCTCCTCACCGAGACCGATTACCTCCGCCCGCGCACCCGCGCGACGGAATTGGTCAACAACTTTCTCCAGCCCAAGATCGACGAGAACGGCAACAAGACCTACGGTCTTGAGGATCTCTGCGTCTCCCGCACCTCGTTTAGCTGGGGCATCCCGGTCACCTTCGACCCCGGTCACGTCGTCTACGTCTGGATCGACGCGCTCTCCAACTACATCACCGCTCTGGGCTACAACAACAGCGCCCACGACGATTACGGCAAGTTCTGGCCCGCGGACGTCCACATGGTCGCGAAGGATATCATGCGCTTCCACGCGATCATCTGGCCTGCGATGCTCATGGGTATCGAGGAGCCGCTCCCCAAGCACCTCGCCGTGCACGGCTGGATCACCTTCAATGGTCAGAAAATGTCGAAGTCCCTCGGCAACGTCGTCGATCCCTTCATCCTCGGCGAGCGCTACGGCGTCGACGCGATCCGCTACCACATCATGCGCGAAATGGCGCTGGGTGCGGACAGCTCCTTCTCCAATGAGATCATGATCAACCGCATCAACACCGACCTTGCGAACGGACTGGGCAACCTCGTTTCCCGCACCGTCGCGATGATCGACAAATACTTCGGCGGTACGCTCCCGACCGAGCGTGAGGAGGGCGAATTCGACGCCGACCTGATCGCGACTGCGACCGCGCTGAAGGCAAAGGTCGACGACCATGTGGAGAACACCCGCCTGAACCTCGCGCTGGAGGAGATCTTCAAGCTCGTTTCCCGCGCGAACAAATATATCGACGAGACCACCCCGTGGATCCTCGGAAAGGACGAATCCAAGAAGGCGCGCCTCGCGACCGTCCTCTATAACCTGCTCGAGAGCATCCGCATCGCCTCCACCCTGCTCTCTGCCTTCATGCCGACCACCATGCCCAAGGTCTTTGAGCAGATCGGCGCCGTGGACTTTGCAAGATACGAGAACGCGGACAAGTTCGGCGTCCTCCCGCTCGACACGACCGTCCACCGCGGCGAGGCGATCTTCCCGCGCATCGACGTGGACAAGGAGATCGAGGAGCTGAACGCCATCATCAAGAACAACGAGCCGAAGCCGGAGCCGGCGTTCGACCTGCCCGAGCACAAGCCGACCATTGATTTCAGCGATTTTGAGAAGGTCGAGCTGAGAGTCGCGAAGGTTCTCGCCTGTGAAAAGGTGAAGAAGTCTAAGAAGCTCCTGAAATTCACCCTCGACGACGGCGAGGGCGAGCGCACCATCCTCTCCGGCATCGCGGAATACTACCAGCCCGAGGAGCTCGTCGGCAAGAACGTCGCCTATGTCGCGAACCTCGCGCCACGCAAGATGATGGGCTACGAGAGCTGCGGCATGATCCTCTCCGCCGAGAGCGGCGACGGCCTCAAGGTCGTCACCATCGACGACAGCATCCTCCCGGGCGGATCTTTGGTATAAAACTAAATGTCATTGCGAGGGCTTTAGCCCGTGGCAATCCCACAATAAGGGAATATATCTTTTTTTCTCACATCAAACGTTATTGATGACAGGGGGATTGCCACGTCGCGTAATCCGCTCCTCGCAATGACAATTTCCTTTTGAGGTTCATCATGCTCAACAACATCTTTGACGCGCACGCGCACTATGACGACAAATGGTTCGACGAGGACAGGGACGCGCTCCTTTCCTCTATGCCCCAAAACGGCGTTGCCTACATCATGAACGCCGCCGTCGATCTCGCGACCGCGAGAACCGCCGTCGAATATGCGGAAGCATACCCGCACATGTACGCCTGCGCGGGCATCCACCCCGAGAATCTCGACGGACTCGCTCCCGATTATCTCGATCAATTGGCTCAGCTATATCAGCATCCGCGCGTCTGCGCGATCGGCGAGATCGGGCTGGACTACCATTGGGACATCCCGCGCGAGCTGCAAAACCGCGTCTTTGAAGAACAGCTAAAGCTCGCGCGCGAGCTCGACGCGCCGGTCGTCATCCACGACCGCGAGGCGCACGGCGACGTGATGACCCTGCTGAGAAAATACAAGCCGAAGGGCTTGATGCACTGCTTCTCCGGCAGCGTGGAAATGCTCAAGGAGGTGCTCAAGCTCGGCATGAGCATCTCGCTGGGCGGGACGGTCACCTTCAAGAACGCCCGCGTGCCGGTTGAGGTCGCGGCGGCAGTACCGCTCGACAGGCTTCTGCTTGAGACCGACGCGCCCTACCTCTCCCCCGTTCCCTATCGCGGCAAGCGCAACGACAGCACCAACATCGCCTACACCGCCGCTCGCATCGCCGAGATCAGAGAAATGGACGCCCAGGAACTGATTGACCTCACCACCGAGAACGCAAAAAAGCTATATGGTATCAACTGAAAAACGGCTTAAAACCTAAGCGCACCACCCTGTCAACATCGTTTTGCAGGGTGGTGCTTGCTTTTTATCCCCCGCCGTCGTAAGATGTAGATGATCAAAACAACCGAAAGGATGAGCGACATGGAGAATAACAGACCCGACTTTATGAAAAACCGTCCCCCGGCGGCTTCGGCAAATCAAATCAAAGATGTATACAGCTCCCAAAAGCCTTCTACACGCAGGACGTTGACGGTGGTGCTTGCCGTGATCGATCTGATCATACTGATCATTGGACTTGTAACGGGAAATTGGTTTTTGACCGCCATCTTTGCACCCTTACTGGTGATATTCATCCTGTCGATCATCAGCGGTATCAGAGCCGACAGACAGAATATGCCCCCGGTATCAAAGGATACGTCAGACGCAATATTCAAGGATCATGAATAGAAAGGAATAAAACCATGGCTGAATTCGGAGAAAATATCCGCAAGGCACGCGAGGAGCTCGGCATCACCCAACAAACGCTTGCGGACAAATTATATGTCACGCGTCAGGCAGTGTCACGGTGGGAGAACGGCTCGCGCTATCCCGACCTGCTCACGGCAAAGGCGCTTGCCAAATCACTTGATACCTCGCTCGACGACCTGCTCGCGGATGACGACATGCACACCTATCCCGAGGTCAACCCCGTGATCGAATACCCCGTGCACAAGCGCGTGCAGACCGCGCTGTTCTCGGCGGCGTGCGCGCTCCACCTGATCCTGCTGATCTGGGATATCTCGTATAATCTGACCGATACACGCGCGTTTCGAACGGTATATGAAGCGGCGTGGCTGATCTTCGGCGCGGTCGCCTATTTTCTGATCACCGCCGTGCTGCTTTACGGCGTGGTCAAGTCCGTCAAGGACGCTGTAACGCCGCGTGTCGCGGAGCGGATCATCATCTCCATTGTAGGCTTGGAGATCACCGGTCAGCTGACGCGCTACTTCCTGAGCCTGAGCAACCTTACACCCATCAGGCATTCGGTCGTTGTCGTATCCGTCGTGATCGACACGGCGTTCATCCTCTTGGTACTATGGTTTTTTCGCGCAAAGAAGCCGCGCCGTCCGATCCCGATCTACGTCATCGTGGGGCTGTATATGGCGCTGGGTCTACTCTCATTTTTCGGCAATATGATCCCCTTGATCGGCACGTCGGGTCTTAGGAGTTATCTGATCAACTCCTCGCTGAGCTCGCTCAGCTTTCTCATGATCGACATCCTGTTCATCTACATGACCGCCGTCCTCTACCGCAAGCGCAAGCTGGCAACGCAAGTATAAGAAAAGGAGCACCTCGCGTGCTCCTTTTTTCATATCTTTCTCAGTCTGATCAACAGCTCAATATACAGGATCACCGGCATGACGAGGATCAGCCAGTCGGCAACACTCAGCACGACCGCCGCGTAGGAAACGCCCGCCGTCATCATAGACGCGGAGGAGCTGACTTCCTCCGTAAACGCCGCGGCAACTGTCGTCGTATCGCGCCAGATCAGGGCGGCGATCGTCGCCGCGATCCCGATCCCGCCGATCACGAGCGCGGTAATGCCGATCGGCTTGCTCAGGATGATCCCCCGCTTTCTCAGCTGACGGCGATACCACACCAAAATACCCGTCAGTATCGCGGCGAAGATACAGCCGTAGACCTGACGCGGCACGACGAAGCCGAAGGAGAGGATCTCGGGGGCGGTTTTCATGAGGATGACCGTATAGACGAGGATCGCCGCGCCCGAATAGCGCACGTTGACGGCAAACACAGCGTCGGTCATCTGCGGCTTGTTCAGCATCGCGAACCGCACCTTGGTGATGATGACCGCGAGAAGCCCCGCAAAGATCGCGATGATCCCGACAAAAGCGAAGATATCAGCGGTCGCGCCTTTGGCGGTGTTGTAGTAGTCGATATCCACGATCCGCGGCGTCAGGAAAGCCGTCGATCCAAAGTAACGGTACAACAGCGACCCCAGCAGACTGAACAGCGTCCCTGCGATCATCCATATCTTGAAGTCGAGGATGATCTTTTTGTCATCCTTTTGCGGCTTTTCGGGCGCATCGGAAACAGGAGAGGACTCTCTTTCTATACCGTACAGCGCGTCAATGCTCACATGGAAAACCTCCGCGAGCTGCGGGAGCAGGGAGGCTTCCGGGACCTGTATGCCGCTCTCCCAGCGGGAGACGGTCTTGTCGGAGATCGCGAGCTTCTCGGCGAGCTCCTTCTGGGTCAGCCCGCGCTCCTTCCGCAGGGCGCGGATATTATCACATAAGCTGTTCATACGCTTCACTCCTTTGTGAGGATGATACCAAAACCAGCGGAAAAAGTAAACGTCGCACCCGCTGAAAACACTCTCAAAATCTGAGAATCCCGCATAATAAGCGGGAAAAGGCTGTAAAAAAAGGCTCTATAATAAATGTTGGGGTAACAAATAGAGCCTACAAAGAATAAAGTGAAAAAAAGTAGAGCATATTTGCACCAAATCCGTTAAAAT